>DASTOV010000093.1:0-26892 GCA_035720125.1 Sphingomicrobium sp.
TATATTCCGGCATTCACACGGGCGGAGGTCATGGTCGCAGGCCCTGCCGCCCGGATTCCGTTGAAGGCAGTCGAAGATGCCAAAAGCCGATCAGGCCATCTTCGCAACCTGTTCTGCCGATATGCGGATTATTTGCTTGCACAAGTCATGCAGACGGTCGCTTGCAACAGCTTCCATGCCATCGAGGCCAGGGCAGCGCGGTGGCTCCTGACCGCGCACGATCGTGCGGGCAAGCGGTTGGAACTCACCCAGGAGTCGCTGGCTGGGCTGCTCGGCGTCCAGCGGACGACGGTCAACGCCGTTGCGCGCGAATTGCAGGACGAAGGGCTGATCACCACGCGCCGGGGGATCATCGAGATCCACGACCGGGCCGGCCTCGAGCGCCGCTCGTGCGAATGCTACGATCGGGTCGAGCGATTCTTTGGTGACATCGTCGGGCCAAAGGGTATCGGCCGAGCCTAACCGGCCAGCCGCCAACGGAGCGTTTCGCCCGCGTGGAAGGGCACCAGCTTCTCGATCGTCTCCGGCACCTGGTGCTCGACCCGTTCGAGCGTGACCGAACCTTCATTCAGCGACAGGCCGTAGAAGCGGGCTCCATGTTCCGAGGCGAAGGCCTCGAACCGGTCGAGCGCTCCCTCATCCTCGAACACTTGCGCATAGCTTTCGAGTGCGAACGGTGCGTTGAAGATGCCGGCGCAGCCGCAGGCCGACTCCTTGGCTTCGCGCGCGTGCGGGGCGGTGTCGGTGCCGAGGAAGAACTTGGGCGAACCGCTGACAGCCGCCCTGCGCACGGCCATCCGATGCTCTTCGCGCTTCACCACCGGCAGGCAATAGGCGTGGGGCCTCAAGCCGCCCTTGAACAGCGCGTTGCGGTTGAGGTGGAGGTGCTGCGGCGTGACGGTCGCCGCAACATTGTCGGGCGCCCCGGCGACAAACTCGGCAGCCTGCCGTGTCGTGATATGTTCGAGCACCATCTTCAAAGCCGGGAAATCGCGGACGAGCGGGGTCAGGATGCGGTCGATGAACACCGCCTCCCGGTCGAACACATCGACGTCCGGATCGGTCACCTCGCCATGGATGCAAAAGGTCATGCCGATCTCCTGCATTCTTTCGAGCGCCGGATGGATGGTGCGGATGTTGGTAACGCCGGATGCGCTGTTGGTCGTAGCCCCGGCCGGATAGAGCTTGGCCGCGACCCAGACGCCATCGGCAAAGCCGCGCTCCAGGTGGTCGGGGTCGACGTCATCGGTCAGATAACATGTCATTAGCGGCGTGAAGGCATGCCCCTTGGTCGCCGCATGGATCCGGTCACGATAGGCCGCGGCGTCAGCCAGGCTGGTCACCGGTGGCACGAGATTGGGCATGACGATCGCTCGCGCAAACTGCCGCGCCGTATGGCGCGCGACGCGGTCGAGCATGGCGCCGTCGCGAAGGTGGACGTGCCAGTCGTCCGGCCGACGGATGGTCAAGGTTTGCAAAGTCACCGCGGCTCCTTAGCTAAGCGTCATGCCCCAGAACAGCCCATTGGCGACCACCCTTCCCGACCGCGCCCTGATCCGTCTTCGTGGCGAGGACGTACGCGGTTTCCTGCAGGGCCTGGTGACGCAGGACGTTGCAGGCGAGCTTCCAGTTTGGGCCGGGCTGCTGTCGGCGCAGGGAAAATGCCTGTTCGACCTCATCGTTTGGGACGATGCGGATGACCTGCTCCTCGACTGCGAAGCGGACGCGGTGGACGATCTCGTCAAGCGGCTGTCGATCTATCGCCTGCGCCGGCCGGTCACGATCGAACGAGACAGCAATTTGGCGGTTCACTGGTCGCTTGACGGCGAGTTGGGAGTGCCCGACCCGCGCCTGGCCGATCTTGGCAGGCGATGGCTCGGCCCGGCCGACGAGCCGGCGAGCGGATGGCTCGAACACCGCCTGCGGCTGGGCGTATGCGAGGGCTGCGCGGAGCTTGGCGACCTGCTTTGGCTGGAGTGCAATGCAGCCGAATTGAACGGCGTCAGCTTTTCCAAAGGTTGCTTCGTCGGCCAGGAGAATACCGCCCGGATGAACTGGCGGCAGAAGGTCAATCGCCGGCTGGTCGTGGTCGAGGGCGAAGGCGGCGAGCGGACGCGCGTCGCCTATCCCGAACTGGGCCTGGCCGTGGTCCACGCCCGTATCGACGATCTCCCGCCGTCAGCGATCCGACCCGACTGGCTTCAGATCAACGCATAGGCCCGCACCGGGAAGGTACCCATGCCCTTCACCTTGGGTGGCACTGCCGAAAAGCGGAAGCCGTAGTCCGGCAGCCGGCCGAGCCCGGTCAGATGCTCACCGATGGGGATGTCGGCGCCCAGCAGCAAACTATGGACCGGCCGCGACCGGGTGCGCGTGTCGTCGATATTATGGCTGTCGATCCCGACAAAGGTTGCGCCTCCATCGATCAGCACTCGCGCCGCTGCCTCGGTCAGGAAGGGGTGGTCGATAAAATAAGCCTCGGTTCGCCAGTGGCGATCCCAGCCGGTATGAACCAGCACGGCCTTGCCCCTGGCTTCGAGTCCGGCGAAGGCATCGGCGTCGACCGCCAGTCCATGTTCGAACGGCCGCCGTACGACCAGGCCGTCGAGCTCGGCGAGCGCTTCCAGCGGCAATTCGCTAAGGTCCTTGCCGTCCGCGTATCTGTGGAACGGGCTGTCGACGTAGGTGCCGGTATTGGCGACCATGTCGATGCGGCCGATCTGAAAGGTCGACCCGTCGTCATAATTGGCGGCCGACGCCTCGCGGGTCCAATAGTCACACAGGTGGGGCCCGGGCAGTCCCTTGAAGGTGGTCATGCCTTCTTCGATCACATGGCTGAGGTCGATGAGCCGTTCCGCCTTGCGGTCCGCCATAGTGCCACTCCCCCAATCATCATCCAGATGACGTTCAGCGCCGCCGACGGCAGCGCGCCATGCCACCAGCCGTTGACAATGAAGCCGGCCGCCCCGAACACATTCATCCACTGATAGACCGTGGACTGGCCGGTCAGCCTGCCCATGGATAACAACAGATAGGCAAGCAGGATCAGCGCGGCGCCCACCCAGCCGACAATTTCGACGAAGATCTCGACGGCGGTCAGCTGGCCAGGTTCCTCAGCACATAGTGGAGGATGCCGCCCGAGCGATAATATTCAAGCTCATTGTAGGTATCGATGCGGCAGCGGGCGACGATGTCGAATGTCTCGCCGTTGTCGCGCGTCACCTTGACCCTCACGTCCTGGCGGGGTTCGATTTCGGCAACGCCGGCGATCGAGAATGTCTCGCTGCCGTCCAGATCGTATGTCGCGGCGCTTTCGCCATCGGCAAACTGCAGCGGCAGCACGCCCATGCCAACCAGGTTGGAGCGGTGGATGCGCTCGAAACTTTCGGCCAGCACGGCGCGAACGCCGAGCAGGATGGTGCCCTTTGCCGCCCAGTCGCGCGACGAGCCGGTGCCATATTCCTTGCCGGCAATGACCACCAGCGGCGTGCCGTCGGCCTGATACTTCATCGCCGCATCATAGATCGGCATGATTTCGCCGGTCGGAGCGTAGAGCGTCATGCCGCCCTCGACGTTGTCCAGCATGCGGTTGCGGATGCGGATGTTGGCGAAGGTGCCGCGCATCATCACCTGGTGGTTGCCGCGGCGCGCGCCATAGCTGTTGAACTCAGGCCGCGGCACGCCATTGTCGGTGAGATATTTGCCGGCCGGGCTGTCCAGCTTGATCGACCCGGCCGGCGAGATGTGGTCGGTCGTGATCGAATCCCCGAAGATCGCCAGCGGCCGCGCGCCCGAAATGTCGGTCAGGGCCGCTGGCGTCATCGTCATGCCGGCGAAATAAGGCGGGTTCTGGATATAGGTGGACTCGCCCGGCCAATTGTAGGTGTCGCCGCCAGTCACCTCGATCGCGCGCCACCGTTCGTCGCCGTGGAATACGTCGGCATAGCGCGAGCGGAACATGTCCGAATTGACGTGGAGGTCGATGAGCTGGCGGACCTCGTCGTTTGACGGCCAGATGTCGGCCAGCATCACGTCGTTGCCGTTCTGGTCCTGCCCGATCGGCGACTTGGTGATATCCTTCGTCACCGTTCCGAACAGCGAGTAAGCGACCACCAGCGGCGGTGAAGCGAGATAATTGGCCCGGCAGTCCGGCGAGACACGACCTTCAAAATTGCGGTTGCCCGAAAGGACCGACGCGGCGACCAGGTCATTGTCATTGATCGCCTTGCTGATCGGCGGCGCGAGCGGTCCTGAATTGCCGATACAGGTGGTGCAGCCATAGCCGACGAGGTTGAAGCCGATCGCATCGAGATCCTCGGTGAGGCCGGACTTGTTGAGATAGTCCGTCACGACCTGGCTGCCAGGCGCCAGGCTGGTCTTGACCCACGGCTTGGGCGCGAGGCCAAGCGCGCGAGCCTTGCGGGCGACGAGGCCGGCAGCCACCAGCACTGACGGGTTGGAGGTGTTGGTGCAGCTGGTGATCGCGGCGATCATTACGTCGCCATTGCCGATCCTGTAAGCCTCGCCCTCGACGTCGACGCGATTGTCATTCGACTTCTTGTAGGTTCCTTCCAATTCGGCGTTGAACAGTTCGTCGACGTCGCTCAGTCGCACCCGGTCCTGCGGCCGCTTCGGCCCTGCCAGCGACGGCTCGACCGTCGCCATGTCCAGCTCCAGTGTATCGGTGAACAGCGGATCGGGAGTGGCGGCGTCACGCCACATGCCTTGCGCCTTGGCGTAGGCGCGGACGAGGTCGATCCGGCTATCGTCGCGGCCGGTGAGCTTCAGATAGTCGATCGTCCGCTCGTCGATCGGGAAGAAGCCGCAGGTTGCGCCATATTCGGGCGCCATGTTGGCGATGGTCGCGCGATCGGCGAGTGACAGCGCATCGAGGCCAGGACCGAAGAATTCGACGAAGCGGCCGACCACGCCCTTGGAACGCAGCATCTGGGTAACGGTTAGCACCAGGTCGGTCGCGGTAATGCCTTCCTTTAGCTCGCCGGACAGGCGGAAGCCGACTACTTCCGGGATCAGCATGGAAACCGGCTGGCCGAGCATGGCCGCCTCGGCTTCGATCCCGCCGACCCCCCAACCGAGCACTCCAAGGCCGTTGACCATGGTCGTGTGGCTGTCGGTTCCGACCAGCGTATCGGGATAGGCGACTTCTTCGCCGGTCTGGTCCTTGCTGCTCCAGATCGCCTGGGCGATATGTTCGAGGTTTACCTGGTGGCAGATGCCGGTGCCCGGCGGCACCACCTTGAAATTGTCGAACGCGCTGGAGCCCCACTTCAGGAATTCGTAGCGCTCGGCATTGCGCTGATACTCGAGCTCGACATTCTTTTCGAACGCGCGCGCGTTTCCGAACTCGTCGACCATGACCGAATGGTCGATTACCAGGTGGACCGGAACCAACGGATTGATCCGCTGTGGGTCACCGCCGAGCGCCTTCATCGCGTCGCGCATCGCCGCCAGGTCGACTACTGCCGGCACGCCGGTGAAGTCCTGCATCAGCACACGCGCGGGGCGATATTGGATCTCGCGGTTGATCCGCCGTTCCTTCTGCCAATCGGCCATCGCCTGCAGGTCATCGCGAGTGACAGTCACGCCGTCCTCGAAGCGGAGGAGGTTTTCGAGCAGCACCTTCATCGAGAAAGGCAGGCGGCCGATGTCGCCCAAAGCGGCTCCCGCCTTCTCAAGCGAATAATAGGCGTAGCTTCTGCCTCCGGCCTCCAGCGTCGAGCGGGTGTTCAAGCTGTCCTGGCCGGTCGGGATCATTCTATTTTCCTCGTGGGTAGCGTCGCATGGGGCCTCGCGCGGGTGCGCGCGCCGGTTGGCCGCGCCACTAGCAAGAATGGGTCAGGAAGACAAAGGGCCGGGACTGTGCGCGGATCAATCTCCAGCGGCAGAGATGTGACCATCTGAGATCGATCATCTTCGCGGCATCAATTGGCATGCCAAAGTAAAGAGTTTCAATAATTTCCTACATTATCCCAGTAATTTAGCCTGAATTATTGATGATTAACTGGTTCCGTAAATGACAATTGGACGCCGGTAGAGCATAACTGTGCTCTCAATGCACCGATGCCCAGCCGAATCGGGGAGGAGTGCAATGAAGTGTGAGTTGCTGCTTCTCTCCGGCGCGGCTTGCCTGTTGGCACCTGCGCCTGCCAATGCCGGCGAGCTTTTCGGCGGGCTCTATGCCCATGACTTGAATACGCCTTTGAATCACGCCGGCCCTGAAGGCGGCCTCGACGTGCAGCTTGGCTGGCGGGGTGAGCGCATCGGCCGGACTCCGCTCCAACCCTTTGCCTTTGTGACGGTGAATACCTCGGGCGACACACATTACGGGGCGATCGGACTGTCGGCCAAGTTCGGCGATCGCCTGTTCGTCCGGCCGGGCATCGGCATCGCCCTTCACACCGGCTCGACTGCCGACCAATTCAATCCCGACAATGATGACATCGAATTCGGCAGCAGGATCCTGTTCGAGCCCGAGCTGGGCATCGGCGCAAGGCTCAGCGACCGCATGACCATCGAGGCAAGCTGGGTACATATGAGTCACGGCAAGCTGTTCAGCGAGCAGAACAGCGGTATCCACAATCTTGGCGTGCGGCTGACCTGGAAATTGAACTAGGATCACCTCGGGCCGAGATCCGGCGGCTGCGGGGCGAACCCGATGGCCTGGCGCTTGGCAAGCGGCGGCTCTCTGCTAATCCTTCGGCATGACTGCCTCTCGGCGGCTGAGCCCGCTCCTCATCCTCGCCGCGGCGCTGCTGCTCACATTTTTGGCAATGAGCGCGATGGGTCGTCCGTCCATCTGCAGCTGCGGCACCATCGAGCTGTGGGGCGAGGTTGGACCGAAGCAGAGCCAGATGCTGGCCGATTGGTACAGCCCCAGCCACGTCATCCACGGCTTTCTTTTCTACGCCGCGCTGGCCTGGGCCTGGCCCCGCGGGCCAGTGGAATGGCGGTTCATCGCGGCGCTGGCCATCGAGGCAGCGTGGGAGATCATCGAGAACACGTCAATCATCATCGATCGCTATCGCGAAGCCACCATCGCGCTCGGCTATTCCGGAGATTCGATCCTGAATTCCCTGAGCGACATTTTGATGATGGCCGTCGGTTTCCTCGCCGCAAGGCGCTTGCCCGTGTGGGCGAGCGTGACGATCGTCCTGGTGCTGGAGCTGGTGCCGCTGATCGCTATCCGTGACAATCTGGCGCTGAATGTCATCATGCTGGTGGCGCCGAGCGATGCGATCCTCAACTGGCAGGCCGGCTAGGCTATAGACAGCTTGCCAGCGTCGGGGGCGTACCTTTGGTCAATGTGAACGGACCAAGCAGCGTTCCGTCCTCCAGCTCGACGTTTAACGTCATGACGTCTTTCACGACTTCGCCGGAGTAGGTCGCGGTCTGGGCGATAAAGCGCTGCCCGACGCGGATCGGGCCAGTGGCCCCAGCACGATAGACACCTCTGACGGAGAAGGCTCCGCCTTGTGCCGCCATGACCAGCCCATCGATAGTGCCGGTGGCGCAATCGAACCGGACTTCGCCGAAGGCACCCTGAAACGCCACGGCGATATGCGGCCCGCCCCAGATCCCGACCACATAGGGAGGTTCCTTCATAAGCGTCGCGCAGCCAGTCAGAAGTGCAAGCGCCGCTACGCCCAGCCATCGCTTCATCGTATCCCCCGCAGCTCTCTCAGGTTGGCCCGCATCACGCTTTCGGCATTGGCAGCGACGGGACGCAGCGTCGGGCTGGACCCGGATTTCGCATAGATTGAGTGCAGCTTGACGCCTTCCTGAAGGACGATGTTCTGCTGGGCGCGATAGGTATTGTCAAAGTCGGTCGTCGCCAAGAGCGCGTCGAACATGGTCTGGTGCTCGGGGCCAAGCGTGGCAGTCGGCAGGAGGTTCAGGCGCCGGCCCGCAAATGAAAGCTGCGCGCTTGTGCCTTGGTGCGCGCTTAGCGCGTGCTCGGCAAAGGCGCGATTGGCCGGATCCTGGGAGCGCTGCAGCGCAAGTTGCGCCGACTTCACCTGAAAGAGATCGATCGACGAAGCGGTCGCGACATAGGCGGCCGCGCTGATCGCGACCGGCCCAGCTGCGGCAGCAGTGGCCGCTGCCGGCGCGACGGTCGTGGTCTGGACACTGCCTACGCTCCCCCCGCAGCCGCCGACCAGCCCCAGAAATAATGCAAGCAATGAAACCGCAATACGCCGCATGGGAAGTCTCCTGCTGCTAAGGCGACGCCCTGGCCGAAAGCTAACGGCCAAGCATCTTCTCCGGCTTGACCACCCGGTCAAAGGATTCCTCGTCGACCAGCCCCAGCTCCAGCCCCGCTTCCTTCAAGGTCAGTCCCTTCTTGTGCGCATGCTTGGCGATGGTCGCGGCATTGTCGTAGCCGATTTCCGGCGCGAGGGCTGTCACCAGCATCAGCGAACGGTTCATCAGCTCGGCAATGCGGCCCTCGTCCGGTTCCAACCCATCGAGCGTGCGATCGGTAAAGCTCTCCATCCCGGTCGCGAGCAGGTTGATGGAACGGATCACGTTGGCGCCGATCAGCGGCTTGAATACGTTCAGCTCCATATGGCCCTGAAGGCCGCCGACCGTCACCGCGACATGGTTGCCCATCACCTGCGCGGCAACCATGGTCAGCATCTCGCACTGGGTCGGGTTGACCTTGCCGGGCATGATCGAGCTGCCCGGCTCATTTTCCGGCAGTTTCAGCTCGCCCAGGCCGCAGCGCGGCCCCGAGCCCAGCAGGCGGATGTCATTGGCGATCTTGGACAGGCTGACGGCGATGGTGTTGAGCACGCCCGACAGTTCGACCAGCGTGTCATGGGCGGCAAGCTCGGCGAATTTGTTCGGGGCGGAGGTGAACGGCAGCTGGGTGAGGTTGGCGATTTCCTTGGCGAAGGCTTCGGCAAAACCCTGGGGCGCGTTGAGGCCGGTGCCGACCGCGGTTCCGCCCTGCGCCAGCCGCATGACCCGCGGGAGCGCCGCCTCGACCCTGTCGATATTGTCCCCGATCATCGCTGCATAGCCGGAGAATTCCTGGCCGAGGGTAAGCGGGGTCGCGTCCTGCAAGTGCGTGCGGCCGATCTTGACGATCGAATCCCAGCGCCTGGCCTGGTCGGCAAGCCGGGCGTGGATCTTCTGCAGCGCCGGCAAGAGCTTGCGGTAGACGGCGATGCCGGCGGCGATGTGCATCGCGGTCGGGAAGCTGTCGTTCGACGACTGGCCCTTGTTGACGTGATCGTTGGGATGCACCGGTTCCTTGCCGCCGCGGTTGCCGGTCAGCGCCTCATTGGCCCGGCCGGCGATCACCTCATTGGCGTTCATGTTCGACTGTGTGCCCGATCCGGTCTGCCAGATGACCAGCGGGAACTGGCTGTCGAGGTCGCCGCGCGCCACCTCTCCCGCGGCCTGCTGGATCGCCTCCGCGATTTCAGGGTCCAGCCCTCCAAGGCGGGCATTCACGCGCGCCGCTGCCTGCTTCACATAGCCGAGGGCATGAACAATCTCAGACGGCATGCGTTCCCGTCCGCCGAATGGAAAATTGGCGATCGAGCGCTCGGTCTGTGCGCCCCAATAGCTGTCGCCGGGGACTTCGATCGGGCCAAAGCTGTCAGTTTCGGTGCGGGTTTGGGTGGCCATGGAGTTTCCTAGTCCGTCATGCTGAACTTGGTTCAGCATCCATTGCTGAAATCGGCGCGGCACTGCTCGAAAATGGACCGTGAAACAAGTTCAGGGTGCCGCTCGGCCTCACTTTTTCTTCGTGAAGTCGACATTGACGACATTGGAGCCGTCCTCGACTGGAGCGGGGACAGGAACGTCGTTCTCCGCCTCGTCATGCTCTTCCGGTTCTTCAGGGGCGTTCGCCTGGAACTTGAGGCTGAAGTCGACCGCGGGATCGACAAAGTCGGTGACTGCGGCGAAGGGTACGACCAAAGTCGAAGGCACGCCGCCAAAGCTGAGGCCGACCGAAAATTCATGATCCGCGACCTTCAGGTCCCAGAAGCGATGCTGGATGACGATCGTCATCTCGTCAGGGAAGCGCTCGACCAGGTGCTTGGGGATCGAAACGCCCGGCATGCGGGTCTTGAAGGTGATGTAGAAGTGATGGCCACCGGGAAGTCCGCCACTCTCTTCCACCTCGCGCAGCACACGGCCGACCACGTCGCGCAGCGCCTCCTGCACGATCTCGTCGTATGGGATCAGGGACTCAGGGGTTTCCTCGCTCATCGATTTTCGTGGTAGCGAGCGAGGCCTAAGGGTCAAGCGGAGTCAACCGAACCAATGCCGATCGATGCCAAACAGCCTTATGACGACCAGAATGTCTTCGCCAGGATCCTGCGCGGGGAGATCTCCAACAAGACAGTCATGGAAACGGAGCACAGCCTCGCCTTCCATGACATCAACCCGCTTGCCGCCATCCATGTGCTGGTGATTCCGAAGGGCGCATATGTCAGCTGGGACGATTTCACCGCCAAGGCGTCCGATGCCGAGATTGCGGACTTCGTCCGTACCGTCGGTGAAGTGGCGCGGATAACCGGGGCGGATGCCCAGGGTTACCGGGTGCTGGCCAACAGCGGAAAGCGCAGCGGGCAGGAAGTTCCGCACCTCCACATGCACATATTCGGAGGCCAGCCGCTGGGGCCGATGCTGGCGCGATAGCCACAACTGTTTTAGCAATTGATACTAAGGGATTGCGCCTTGCTTGGCAGGCGCTAGGCTCCGCCAGCGCAGCGGGACCGCACGCACGGATTCCGCATTCCAAGGGGAAGAATATGTTACTTGACCGCGTCAAACCGCTCGATGCCATTCTTGCGACCGCGGAGAAAAAATCGCTGCATCGCACATTGGGTGCCTTCCAGCTGACGATGCTCGGTGTTGGTGCGATCATCGGCACCGGCATCTTCGTGCTGACCGCGGAGGCTGCCCAAAAGGCGGGCCCCGGCATGATGATCAGCTTCATCATCGCCGGCGCCGTATGCGCGGTTGCAGCACTTTGCTATGCCGAGATGGCCTCAATGGTCCCCGTTTCGGGCTCGGCCTACACCTACAGCTATGCGGTCATGGGCGAATTGCTCGCCTGGATGGTTGGCTGGGCGCTGGTACTGGAATATGCCGTGGCTGCCGGCGCGGTCTCCGTCGGGTGGTCCGGCTATTTTGTCGGCTTGCTGCGAGAATATTTGGGTGTCGCGCTGCCGACTGAGATCATCAACGCCAATGCGTTGATCGCGCATATCAAGCTCGCCTTTGGTGCGACGCCGAATGCCGAATTGGCGACGGCGATCCAGGTTGGCGGCTATATCAACCTGCCGGCCTTTGTCATCGCACTGCTGGTCACCTGGCTGCTGGTCATCGGCACGCGCGAAAGCGCGATGGTCAACGCCGTGCTGGTCGTGGTGAAGATCACTGCGCTTACCGTATTCGTCCTGCTGGCATGGCCCGTGATGAACTCGGCGAATTTCGAGCCCTTCGCGCCGCTGGGCTTTGCCGGGATTTCAGCGGCGGCCGCCTCGATCTTCTTCGCCTATGTCGGGTTCGACGCGGTCTCGACCGCGGCCGAGGAAACCAAGAACCCGCAGCGCAACATGCCGATCGGCCTGATCGGGTCACTCGCCATTTGCACCATCTTCTACATCCTTGTCGCAGCCGGCGTGATCGGCTCGGTCGGGGCACAGCCCTTGATCGACGCAAGCGGCAAGGGAATCTCGCCGGGCGATGCAACCGCGATGGCGGCAGCATGCGCCGACATCTCCAACCAGGCAGTCGTCTGCTCGAAGGAGGCGCTCGCCTGGACCATGCGGTCGATTGGCTGGCAGCAGATCGGCAACCTGATCGGCCTGGCGGCGGGCCTTGCCCTGCCGTCGGTCATCTTGATGATGATGTTCGGCCAGACCCGCATCTTCTTCGTGATGAGCCGCGACGGCCTGCTTCCGGAGGCACTGAGCAAGATCCATCCGAAGTATCACACGCCCCATGTCGTCACGATCATCACGGGCATCTTCGTCGCCCTGTTCGCGGCGCTGTTCCCGGTCGGCGCGCTGGCCGACATCTCCAACTCGGGCACCCTGTTCGCGTTCGCGATGGTGGCGATCGCGGTGATGATGCTTCGCCGGACCGACCCGGGGCGGAAGCGGCCATTCCGCACTCCCGCGGTGATGGTCGTCGGGCCGCTGGCAATAATCGGCTGTGCCTATTTGTTCTACAGCCTCGACCTCTACACGCAGACCCTGTTCGTTGCCTGGGCAGCGGTCGGACTGGTCGTTTACTTCCTCTACAGCCGGAAGCGCAGCCATGTCGGCCGCGGCATCGTAGAGGTGCACGAACTGGCAGCAGAGGCGCCGGCCACGGTCGGCATCCCGCCGATGCCGGGGGCGCCTGCTCCGGGTAGCCGCGACGAGCGGGACTAGGTCAAGGGGCGGGTTCGACGACGGACCCGCCCTTTCTCATTGGGCCGATGGGGCGTAAGCTTGGCGCATGTCACGCCCGCCATTCGTGCTCGAAGGGCTCGACCATGTCGTGCTGCTGGTGCGCGACATGACCGAAGCACAGCATTTCTATGAGCAGGTGCTGGGTTGCACCGTTGATCGGGCACTACCGCAATATGGCATGCTCCAGTTGCGTGCAGGTGCGTCGCTGATCGACCTGGTCGACATCGGCTCTTCGGAAGGCGAATGGGCGCGTCCCGAAGCGGAGGGCGGGCGCAACATGGATCATGTCTGCATCGCGACCGGGCCTTGCAGCGAGCAGGCGATGCGTGCGCACCTGATCCATCACGGCGTCGGAGTCGTCGAGGAGGGCATCCGATACGGCGCCGGTGGCGACGGCATGTCCTTCTATGTGTGCGACCCGTCGGGCAATCAGATCGAGCTGAAGAGCCTGATCGCGGGCTAGGCAACCAGGCCGCCGGCCAGCGCCCGCAAATCCTTTTCCGGCCGCGCGCCATAATGCTGGATGACCTCGGCGGCGGCGATCGCACCCAGCCTGAGCGATGCCTCGAGACCAAGGCCGCGCGCCTGGCCGGCGAGGAACCCCGACGCGAACAGGTCGCCGGCCCCCGTCGTATCGATCAGCCGTTCGATCGGCTCGGCGGGGACATCGGCCCGCTCGGTGCCGGATATCGCCGTTGCACCCGCTTCGCTGCGCGTGACGACCAACGTCGGAGCCAGCTTGGCAAGCGAGGAGATGGCCTCTTCGACATCGTTGGCCATGGCCATGGACGCGGCTTCAGCCTCATTGGCAAATAGAATGTCGATCTTGCCGTCACGCAAAAGCTGCCAGAAGCCCTCGCGATGCCGGTCGACGCAGAATGTGTCCGACAGGGTGAAGGCAACCTTGCGGCCCGCCGCATGGGCCGCCTCGATCGCCGCCTCCATTGCAGCCCGCGGTTCCGGCGGGTCCCACAAATATCCTTCGAGGTAGATGATCCCGCTGTCCGCGACCGCCGTCAGGTCGACCGAATCCGTTTCGAGGCGCTGGGCGGCGCCAAGGTAGGTGTTCATCGTGCGCTGTGCGTCGGGCGTGACGAGGATCAGCGATCGGGCCGTGGCGCCGACATCGGTGCGTGGAGATACCAGGAAATCGATGCCCTGGGCCATGATGTCATGCTGGTAGATCTTGCCCAGCTGGTCGTCGGCGACCTGGCCGATGAAGGCTGCCTTGAGCCCCAGCGCAGCCAGCCCGGCCGCTGTATTGCCGGCGGATCCCCCGCTGATTTCCCGGCCAGGTCCCATCGCGCCATAAAGGCGCACGGCCTCCTCCTCGTCGATCAGTCGCATCGACCCCTTGTGAAGGCCCTGCTTGTTCAAGAAGGCGTCGTCCGTGTCGGCGATGACGTCGACAATGGCATTTCCGATGCAGAGAACATCGTAGCGGGTATGGGTCATGCGGTTGTGGGTCCTGCGGGAAATGGATTTCGGGCGCGCCTAGCGGCGACCGGCGACCGGGGCAAGCTTGCGTGGCCGCATTGTCCCGGCCACAATCGGCGCATGCGTCACCTCTTAATTCCAGCACTCCTGCTTGTCGCCGGCTGCGCTTCGACACCGGCTCCCGTACCGGTTCAGCCGGTCGCTACCCCACCGCCTGCCGCCGGCTCACACGATCATTCGACCTTGAACGGCATGTCAGCCAACGAGCTTGTCGAGCATTTCGGCCGCCCGCGCCTGCAGGTTCGCGAGGGGGACGGCACCAAGCTGCAGTTCGCTGGCCCTGGCTGCGTGCTCGACGCCTACCTCTATCCAAGCCAGAGTGGGGCCGGCATGCCTCGGGTTACGCATATCGATACCCGCAATCCACAGGGCGGTCCGGTCAACACCCAGAACTGCATCGCCTCGATCGAAGGTCGCTAAAGCCGTTCCAGCGCCCATTTCGCTGCATCGGCCACCACCGGGTCCTCGCTATCCAGATGGCGCTGGACCGATGGTCGCAAGGCAGGATCGCCGCTGTTGCCGGCGGCGATCAGGCAATTGCGGGTCATCCGGTTGATGCCGATCCGCTTGATCGGTGAGCCGGAGAAGAGCTCGCGGAAACCGGCATCGTCGAGTGCCAGCAGGTCGACAAGCGCGGGGGCGACAAGTTCCGGCCGGGCGGTGAAGGCCTTGTTCGCCTGCGCCGCCGAGGCGAAGCGGTTCCACGGGCAGACCGCGAGGCAATCGTCGCAGCCGTAGATGCGGTTGCCGATCGCTTCGCGAAACTCGTGCGGGATCGGCCCCGCATGCTCGATGGTCAGATAGGAAATGCAGCGCCTCGCATCGAGGTGGCACGGGCCGGTGATCGCCTGCGTCGGACAGGCAGCGATGCAGCGCGTGCAGCTGCCGCAATGGAAAGTTGCCGGCTCGTCCGGTTCCAGTTCCAGGGTCGTGTAGATGATGCCCAGGAACAGCCAGCTGCCATGTTCACGGTTTAAAAGGTTGGTATGCTTGCCCTGCCAGCCGATTCCGGCCGCCGCCGACAGCGGTTTTTCCATGACCGGCGCGGTATCGACAAACACCTTGAGCTCGCAGCCTGCCTCGTCCGCCAACCACCGGCCCATCGTCTTCAGCGCCTTCTTGACCACCTTGTGATAGTCGGTCCCCTGCGCATAGACCGAGATCCGGCCCCGGTCGCCGACCTCGGCAAGGGCAATCGGGTCCCGGGCAGGCGCGTAGCTCATCGCCAGCGCAATGACGGAACGAGCCTTTGGCCAAAGGCACTGCGGGCTGGCCCGCTGCCCGGCGCGCTCCTCCATCCAACCCATTTCGCCATGGTTGCCGGCGGCGATCCATTCCTTCAGCCGCTCGCCGGCCTCGGGTGCGGCATCGACGCGGGCGATGCCCCACGCAGCAAAGCCCAGTTCCCGCGCCCTGTCGAAAATCCGCTGCTTGAGGCTTGCCATGACAAGACGACCCTTTACCCATTGAGCCCATGGGGGAAAGAGCGATTGCCGCCGAAGCGCGGGACCTGACCAAGGATTTCGACGGCACCCGTGTGGTCGATCGCGTCAACCTGACCATCCCGGAAGGAAGCATCACCGGCATTCTTGGCCCCAACGGTGCCGGCAAGACTACTTGCCTGCGCATGATGCTGGGAATCATCGACCCAAGTTCGGGAACGCGCAGCTTGCTTGGCCACGACCGGCCACTCGAGGTGGCGCGGCAGGTCGGCTATTTGCCGGAAGAGCGGGGACTCTATCCCGCCATGCCGGCGGCCGAAGCGATCGCCTTCATGGGCGCGCTGCGCGGCCTGCCGCTCAAGGAAGGGCGGCGCCGGGCACTGAAGCTCCTCACGGATGCGGACCATGAGGATTGGGCCAAGCGGCCAATCCGCACCCTGTCCAAGGGCATGGCTCAGACCGTCCAGCTGCTCGGAACGATTATCCATGAACCGCGCCTGATCGTGCTCGACGAGCCGTTCGCAGGCCTCGATGCGATTAACCAGCAGAAGCTCGAGCAGTTGATCCGCGAACAGTCGGCCGCAGGAGTCACGGTTATCTTCTCGACCCATGTCATTGCCCATGCCGAACGGCTGTGCGAGCGGATCGCGATCATCGCAGAAGGCAGGGCGGTGTTCGAGGGCGACGTTGACGAGGCGCGCGGGAGGCTTCGGCCGATTGTCCGTCTCCGCACCAGGTCGGACGACGGAAGCTGGCGCACGGCCCTGCCGGCGTCGTCCAAGTTGATCGGCGGCGAGTGGCGGTTCGAATTGCCCGAATCCGGCCCCGAACCGCTGCTGAAGGCCCTGATCGACGGCGGCGCGGGAATAGAGACTCTGAGCATCGAGCGGCCAGGGTTGCACGACGCTTTCATTGCCATCGCCGGCGAGGCAACGGCGCGCGAGATGGGCCACGTGCCGGTGGCGGAGGAGGCCGCATGAAACTGCCCGAGACGATCCGCACGGCCTTCGTCATTGCCCGGCGCGACTTTAGCGCCACGGTGCTGTCCAAGACCTTCCTCTTCTTCCTGTTGGGGCCACTGTTTCCCATTCTGATTGGCGTGGGAATGGTTGGAATAGGTGCCAAGGTCGATCGAAATGCCAAGCCGCCGCCAGTCGCCGTGATTTCATCTGCCCAGGATTTTGAGCTGCTTTCTGCGGCGCGCCAGAGACTGTCCCCGCTTGCCGATGCACAGCCTCTCGTGGAGCTTCGCCATGTTAGCCCCCAAGCCGATCTCGCCGCGCAACGAACACGGCTGCTGTCGAATGAACAGGAACCAGTATTCGGAGTGCTGGATGGAGGGCTTGCGTCGCCTCATTTGACCGGGGCAGTCACCCGCAAGGGCCGCACAGCCCGGCAAATCGGTCTTTTCATCGAAGAAGCGCGGCAAATGTCGCTCCACCAGCCCGTTACAGGCTCCCCGCTTCGCCTGACCCCGACAACCAGCACGTCGGGGCTCGAGGCGTTTACCCGCAACATGACGGCCCGTTTCGGCCAGGTCCTGCTGTTCGTGCTGACGATCATGCTCGCCGGCATGGTGCTCAGCCAGCTGATCGAGGAGAAATCGAGCAAGGTCATTGAGGTGCTGGCGGCAGCAGTCCCGGTCGATGCCATCTTCATCGGCAAGCTGTTCGCGATGCTCGCGACATCGCTGGTCGGCATCGCCTTTTGGGTGGCTGCGGCAGCAAGCGTAATTGACCTGCTTAAGGAAGGCGGCCTGGCAACGCTGGCGACCCCCGCCGTGGGCTGGCCGGCCTTTCTCATCTTTGCGCTTGTCTATTTCTCGATGAGCTACATGCTGATCGGCGCGACTTTCCTCGGCATCGGCGCCCAGGCGTCGACTGCACGCGAGGTGCAGATATTGTCGATGCCGGTGACGATGGGGCAGCTCGTGTTGTTCGGGTTCGCTGCCCTGGGCGTCGGACAGCCGATGAGTGGCGTAGCCATCGCCGCGGCGATCTTCCCCCTCTCCTCGCCCTTCGCCATGATCGCCCGCGCGGCCGAGCAACCGGCGCTGTGGCCGCATTTGGTCGCCCTGGTCTGGCAGGCGCTGTGGGTCGCACTGATCCTGAAGGTGGCCGCGGCCGTTTTCCGTCGTAGCGTACTGAAATCAGGCAAAAGCCGGCGCTCGGGTCTCAGACCGCTGGCGATGGGTCTGATCGCAGGACTCGGCCTAGGCAAGCACCCCTAGGCTAGCGCTGCTCTCGCCGATACCTCCAGTTGCCCCATCAGCGCCATGTACGGGAACGGACCATGGCTAATCCGCGCCACGCCGGTTGCTGCAACGTCGGCATTGGACGGACAGCCCGGAAAGGTCATGAAATTCACCGGGATCGGCGATTTGGCGCACATCCGGGCCAGCAGGCCGAGGTTACCCAGCATCGGGACGAAAAAGCCGCTCGCCCCTGCCTCGGCATAGGCCTGGACCCGGGCAATCGCTTCGTCGAGCATCGCCTCGTCATGCGTGTCCTGCGGGGCCTTCAGGAACAGGTCGGTACGGACGTTGATGAAGAAATCGGGACCTACCGCCTGTCGCGCCGCGGCAATGCGCTCCGCCTGGACAGAGATTGGGTGCAAGCCCTCGCCGCCGACAATTTGATCCTCGAAATTGCAGCCCACCGCACCAATCTCTGCCAGTCGCGCAAGATTGTGGGCACCTTCGTCCGGGTCGGCGGAATAGGCGCCCTCGAAATCTACCGTCACCGGCACGTCTACGGCGTCGATGATGCGCCCGGCGTTTGCCAGCGCGAACTCCATCGGCAGTTGCTGACCGTCGCCAAAGCCGTTTGCCATGGAGACCGAAGCGCTGCCGGTGGCGATGGCCCTGGCACCCGACTTCGCCACGGCCTGCGCGCTGCCCGCATCCCAGACGTTGAACAGGACCAGGGGGTCGCCGGGAACGTGAAGCGCAGCAAAGCGCCGGAACAGGTCAGTTGCCATGAATTTCTCCTTGGAGGTCGCTTGTCCTGCGGCAGCAGGCCACACCCAGCTTCCCAATTCTTGCGGTCAACAATCTAGGAAATGGCGTCCCGCGCCATTTCTTCCAGCCTGGCCATCAGCGCCCGGTGCGGGAAAGGGCCATGGCTGATCCGCGCGACGCCGGCGGCCGCCCATTCGGCCTTGGGCGGCGCGCCGGGGAAGGCGACGGCGTTCAGCGGCAGGGGCACGGCACTCACGATGCGCTCGATGTGGCGGGGATCGGCCAACCGCGGCACGAAGAAACCACTGGCGCCCGCGCCGGCGAAGGCCTTGCCCCTCTCGATCACTTCGTCGAGCAGCGCGTCGCCGACTTCCTTGGCCTTGATGAAGAGATCGGTGCGCGCGTTGATGAAAAAACCGTCGCCGACCTCGCGGCGGATCGCCGCGATCCGGCGGACTTGAAGATCGAGCGGATGCACGCCCCCATTTTCCTTGGCGCCGCCGATCACCTGATCCTCGAAGTTGCAGCCAACCGCGCCAGTTTCCTTAAGCCCTGCGACATTGCGGGCGCCTTCCTCAGGGTCGGTTGAATAGGCGCCTTCGAAATCGACCGTCAGCGGCAGGGGATCGATCGCGTCGACGATGCGCCTGGCATTGGTGAACGCGAAATCGAGCGGCACTTGCTCGCCGTCGCCAAAGCCGCTGGCGTCACCGACCGGATGGCTTCCAGTGGCCAGCGCCTTGGCCCCGGCCTTGACGACAGCGAGCGCGCTGCCCGCATCCCAGATATTGTAAAGGACGAGCGGATCGCCCGGCACATGCAAGGCGGCAAAGGCTTCGAACTTGGTGCGACCAGCCATTTTGTCCTCGCTCATTCCGGAGCCGGGCCGAGTTGCTGCCACAGCTCGATCTTCACTCCGTCAGGGTCCATGATCCAGGCGAAGCGGCCATAATCCTCATCCTGCCGGCCAAGGACTTCGATGCCTTTTGCCTCAAGCTCGGAAACCATTGCGTCGAGCTCGTCGACGCGCAAGTTGACCATGAAGGCCTTTTCGCTTGGACCAAAATAGTCCGTGTCGGCCTTGAACGGGGACAGCAAGGTGAAGCCCTCTGGGTCGTCCTTCTTGAACGGGAACATGGCGCCCCATTCGCCGCCGATGCCGAGCGTTTCCTGATACCAGGCGCAGGTCTTTTCGGGGTCCGCGACTTTGTAAAACACGCCTCCAAGTCCGGTGATACGAGCCATCCTGCTGTCTCTCCCAGCGTTCGTTCACTTAGTGGACGAACCTTGCCACCACGTCGCGATAGCTTCGCGACACCTTCACCTGCGCGCCTGAATCGAGCACCAGGAAACATTCGCCATTGGTGTGCGGCTTGACCTGCCGGACCAGGTCGAGGTTGACGATGGTTGAGCGGTGGACCCGCTGGAAGCGGCGCGGATCGAGCCGCTTTTCCAGATCCTTCATCGTTTCCCTGAGGATCAGTGTGTTGTCGCCGGTCTGGATACACATATAGTCGCCGGCGGCGTCGATCCGCTCGATCGTGTCGACATCGACCCTAAAGATTTGCCCCTGGTCGCGGATGTTGATCATCTTCTCAAACCGCGAGGAAGCGGGCGCTTCGGGCATGGCTTCGGCCAGCTCCTCGGCCGCTTCCGGCGCATGCTCGGCCAGCGCTTCCTTGAGCCGCTCGGCCTCTTCGGCGCCGCGCTTCTCGGCCAGCCGCTGGCGGACCCGGTCTAGCGTCGCCGCCAGCCGATCCTCCTCGACCGGCTTCATCAGATAGTCGACCGCCTGCGCCTCGAAGGCGCGGAGGGCATGTTCGTTATAGGCGGTGACGAAGACGAACAGCGGCGGCTCGACCTCCATCATTCCCGAAATGACGGAAAAGCCGTCGAAGCCGGGCATCTGGATGTCGAGAAATACCAGGTCGGGCTTGTGCGTCTTGATCGCGCGGATCGCCTCCCGACCATTGGCGGCCGTGGCGACGATTTCCACGTCCTCATGCGCCTCGAGACGCAGGCGAAGCCCCTGCGTAGCCAAGGGCTCATCGTCTACGAGGATGGTGCGGATGGTCATGAAATGTCCTTCTGGTCGGTTTCAAGCGGGATTTCGATGATAACGCTGAAGCCCCCATGTTCGTTCGTCCGCGTGGAAAAGCCATGCGCCGGCCCATAGGCTTGCGCCAGACGGTCCTGGATGTTCGCCAAGCCGACTCCCGTCGACTGGGCATCGACCGGCGTGCCCCCCGGCCCCGGGCCGCTGTCGGCTACCTCGATCCTGACGGCCCGCCCTTCCCGCTGTGCCGTAATCCAAATGTCGGCGCCATGCTCGGCCGACGTGACAGCATATTTGATCGCATTTTCGATCAGCGGTTGCAGCAGAAGCGATGGCAGCCTTGCGCCGATCGTGTCCGGATCGATCTTGAATCGCGGCCGCAATCTTTCCTCAAAGCGCATCTTCTCGATCTCGAGATAGAGCTTAAGCGTTTCAACTTCCTGGACCAGGGTCACCTTGGCCGTCGGCTCGTTGACTAACGTATATCGCAGGAAGGATGCGAGACGCGACAGCATGGCGTTGGCCCGTTCCGTCTGCCTCAACAGCACCAGTGTCGAAATGCTGTTCAACGTGTTGAACAGGAAATGCGGGTTGAGCTGGTAACGAAGCATCGCCAGCTGAGCAGACGAGGCCTGGCTTTCGAGCCGGGCGCGCTGGTCGATCTCTTCTTCCAGCAGCAGATAATAGTTGATTCCATAATAGAGCGCCGACCAGGCGGCGAGCAAAGAAAAGTCGAGGATGATCGCGCCGAGATACTCGATCCCGACTGGCTTTGCGTCCGGCCGTAGGAAGGTCGCATAGCTCCAGGTTTCGATGAAGGAGAAGGCGGCAGAGGCCAGGATCACGGTGCCCAGGCTGATGACCACCGTCCAGATCGCCCGCATGGTGATCAGCCGGCGATAGAGCGACGCCATCAGCAAAGTCAGCGAATAGCCGGTCGCCGTCAGCAAAAGCGTATGGACCACGAACATCGCGCCCATCGAATTGGCCAGTCCAGACAATGAGCGGAGCATGAAATAGCCGCTCCAGCCGATCGACTGCAGCACCCAGAAGGCGCGGTTCTTGTCGTCGAAGAAAGGCCGGTCGAGCCCCACGCCAGCCAGGAACGGCCGCGCCGGCCCCTTGCCCTTATGGGCGATACCCTGACCATGCGCGGCGGCCTCGGCAAGCGCGCGCACGCTGTCATTGGCAATATCCGACTGGTTCGCCGATGCCCGGTCCATCGCACAGATATAGGCGGGCCGCGCCGGCTCGGCCACCCTTGGCGTACCATCGCAGGAGGTCTAGGCTAATCTCCAGGGAGAGGCGAAATGACGGAACAACGCGCCAGTTTTCGATCGATGGACGAAAGCACCCAGGCTGATTGGGCAATCGTCGGGTCGCATTTCATGCCATTTGCGGCTGGGCTCCCGGATCGCGTGCTTGCGCATTTGAAGCTGCTTGACGGCGACTATGGCGGCTTTCCGATCGACCGGCTGCAACATAGCCTGCAAACCGCAACGCGTGCCCATCGCGCCGGCGAGAGCGAGGCCTATGTCGTCGCGGCATTGCTCCACGATATCGGCGACACGCTTGGCAGCTACAATCATCCCGACATCGCTGCCGCGATCCTGAAGCCCTTCGTCGATGAAAAGCTGCACTGGATGGTTGAGCATCATGGCATATTCCAGGGCTATTATTTCTTCCATCACCTCGGAATGAACCGTGACATGCGCGAAGCGTTTCGGGGTCATGAGCATTTCGAGGATACGGCGCGATTCTGCGAACTTTACGACCAGTCGGCGTTCGATCCCGCATATGACAGCGCGCCGCTGGATTATTTCGAGCCGATGGTCCGCCGCATCTTCGCCAAGCCCGTCAACAGCATCTACAAGGCCGTTGGCGAACCCGCCTGAATATCATTTCCCGGAGAATTGGATTGTTTCGAGTCCTGACCGCCGCAATTGCGGCCGTGTTGCTGTCTTCCTGCCAAGCTGAAACACCGTCGCCACAAGCAAGCGAAGCTGGCAAGGTAGCTCCAATCCTCCATACTCCGGACGCGCTCGATGCGCACAGCTTCGCCAGGCCGCTCGAAGCCCGGGTCACCCACGTCGACCTCGACCTGGATGTCGATTTCGGTGCGAAGAGGATTGGCGGCACGGCAACACTCGACATCCAGGCCAAGCCGGACGCCAAGGAAATCATTCTCGACAACAAGGGGCTGGAGGTCGATGCGGTCACAGATGGCGAGGGGAACGCCCTGCCCTTCAAGATCGGACCCGACGAAGGGCCAAAGGGCGCTCCGCTGGCCGTCGAAATTGGCAGCAAGCGTCGGATCGTCATTCGTTACAAGGCCGCGCCAGATGCAGCCGCACTGCAATGGCTGACACCCGAGCAGACCGCGGGCAAGCAGCACCCCTATTTGCTGAGCCAGGGCCAGCCAACGCTTAACCGGACCTGGATACCGACCCAGGATAGCCCGGGAATCCGCCAGACCTGGAGCGCGACGGTGACCGCACCGGACCCACTCAAGGTGGTGATGTCGGGCGAGCGCCTGACGCCGACGGGAGAACCGGTCGACGAAGGGCGCCGCGCGTATCGCTTCCGCATGGATAAGCCGGTCGCACCCTATCTGATCGCCATTGCCGCGGGCGACATCGCCTTCCGCGAATTGGGACCGCGCACCGGCGTCTGGTCCGAGCCCGCCATGCTCGATCGCGCCGCTGCGGAGCTGGCCGATACCGAGAAAATGGTTGAAGCGGCGGAGAGGCTCTATGGTCCCTATCGCTGGGGTCGCTACGACGTCATCGTCCTGCCGCCGTCCTTCCCTTATGGCGGCATGGAGAACCCAACCCTCACCTTCCTGACGCCGACGTTCATTGCCGGCGACAAGAGCCTTGTTGGCCTCGTCGCGCATGAACTGGCGCACAGCTGGTCAGGCAACCTCGTTACCAACGCCACCTGGGCGGACGGCTGGCTCAACGAGGGATTCACCTCCTACTTCGAAAATCGCATCATGGAGGCGATATACGGCCCTAACCGCGCAGCCCAGGAAGCGGCACTCAGTTTTGACGACATGACTGAGGCGCTGGATGAAGAGGGGATGACCGCTCCAACGACCCGGCTCCACCTTGCGCCCCCAGAGGCGACACCGGACGGCGGCGTCAGCGGCATCGTCTATGACAAGGGCGCCGCCTTCTTGCGAACAATTGAGCGGATCGCCGGCCGCCAGCGTTTTGATGCCTGGCTCCGATCATATTTCGACCGCTTCGCCTTCGAGCCGATGACCTCGGCAAAGTTTCTGGCCGATTTCCGGGCGAACCTTGTGAAGGGTGACACAGCGCTCGAAGCCAAGCTGCAGCTGGATGAATGGGTCTATCACCCCGGCCTTCCTTCCAATGTTGCGCGGCCAGATCCGGCGGCGTTTGCCGAGGTCGACAAGGCTGTGGCGGCATTCAAGGCCGGAGGCGCGCCGCCAGCCGAATTTGCCCGTTGGACAACCGCCGAAAGGCTCCGATTTCTCAACAGCCTGCCGCGCAAGATGCCCGCCATTCGACTGGACGGGCTTAATGGCAAGCTTCGGCTGAACGAAGCAGGAAATAATGAAGTGCTGTTCGCCTGGCTCGAGCTTGCAGTCGCCAATCGCTACCAACCTGCCGTGCCTGCGCTGGAGCGTTTCCTGATGGCGCAGGGTCGACGGAAATTTGTCCGGCCGCTGATCACCGCGCTGGCTGAAGACAAGGAATGGGGGCAGCCGATTGCCCGGCGCATCTATCCCATGGCCCGGCCGTCCTATCATTCGGTTACGACGTTCGACCTCGACAAGCTGGGCCTCGGCAAGGGATAGAAAACAGGCATCTTTAACCGCGAAGTAACCGGTTTTGACCTATTCCCTTGGCATCCAAGCCAAGCGGAAGACCGGATGTACGAGGCTCCTGACCGTTACAAGCGTATGATTTCGGCTCGCCTTCCCGACGGCGAATCGCTGGGCGTTGCCTCAAAGGCGGAGGACGACGGCAGCAGTCCGCTGCGGGATGCGCAGCTGATTGCTCGAGGTCAATTCGCGCCATTCTTCGCGGCGGTGAACAGCATTGCTGCCATCTTCATGGCGATGATTCTCTACGGTCACGTTCCGGCCACCTATCTCGGGAGCTGGGCGCTGGCGGTCATCGTCGTCAATCTCGGCGCGATGCAATTGGCCCGCACCCAGGCGGTTACGCACGTCGGTCGCTCGGGTCGCAAGGTGCCAAAGTGGCAGATGATCGGCGACATCTCCCTTCGCGCCATTCTCTGGCTCTCTCTCCCGGTGATCAGCTTCACATCGCTGGCACCGCAGAGTCAGGCCGTGGCCGCCACCCTGATCGCCGGCCTGGGCATCGGCGCGCTGGGGCTGGTGGTGGTTCCGGCCTGCGTCACGGCCTGGATGGCGATTTTCACCGCCGGACTCAGCTACTCCCTCTTGGTCGGTCGGCACGGCCTGCCGTTCGACAACATGCTGGCGATCCTCTTTACCTTGGGCGTCGCAATCGTCGGCGTGCTTACGGTCGCCCGATGGGCGTTCGGGCAGCTCAAGACGAACGCCGATTATGGATCGCAGTCAGAAAGCGCCAGCCTGCTCCTCCAGGAATATGAACAGCGCGGCGTGGGCTGGCTTTGGCAGGTCGATGCCGAAAACCGCGTCAGCTATATTTCCAGCCGAATGACGGCGCTGCTGGGCCGCCCTGCCAGCGCGCTTCTCGGCCATTCGCTTCCATCGCTTCTCGGGGGACATGCCGAACTCGGCCGTGTGCTGCTGGAAAAGCAGCCGTTCAGCAATCTGGAGATGGAGCTTCAGACAGCGCGTGGGCCCCGCTGGATCTCAATTGCGGGCGATCCGATCATCGATACGGCAGGCAGGTTCGAAGGATTCCGCGGCGTCGGCAGCGACATCACCGAGATTCGCCAGACTCAGGAACGCCTGACTCATCTGGCGAACATGGATGTGCTGTCGGGCCTGCCGAATCGCGGCCGCGTCCGCCAGCTGCTGGGAGAGGCGCTGCGCCATGCCACGAGCAGCAATGTGCCTTGCGCGATCATGTTCCTCGATCTCGATGGCTTCAAACCGGTCAACGACACCTTTGGCCACCCCAAGGGTGACGCCGTGCTGCAGGCAGTCGCCAAGCGTCTGTGCGACCAGGTCGGGCCGGACGGCCACGTTGGCCGCATGGGCGGCGACGAGTTCGCGATCGTCGTTTCCGATGGCCAGTCGCGCGCCAAAGTCGAACAATTGGCCGACAGCATTATTCGGTCGATCAAGGAACCCTACATGATCGACCAGACCGAAATCCGCATCGGCGTTTCGGTCGGTTGCGCATTCGGCCCGATTGATGGGGCGACGGTCGATGACCTGATCCTGAAAGCCGACCTGGCGCTCTATGAGGCGAAGGGTGCGGGACGCGGCTGCGTCAAATATTTCTCGTCGGAGCTGCAGACCGAACAAGATGACCGAGTGCGGTTGGAAACCGACCTGCGCGGCGCGATCGCTGCCAAGCAATTCCATCTTGTGTTCCAGCCGCTGGTCAGCGCCAAGACGCAAAAGCTGGTTGGATTCGAGGCGCTCATCCGCTGGAACCATCCGCAGCGCGGCTTCGTCCCGCCCAATGTCTTCATCCCGGTCGCAGAAGAAAGCGGGCTCATGCCGGTGATCGGCGAATGGGTGATCGAAGAGGCCATCCGGGCGGCCGCAACCTGGCCCGAGCCGATTACGGTGGCTCTCAATGTCAGTCCCAAGCAAATCGTCCTTCCCTCGCTTCCCAACGTCGTCAGCCAGGCGCTGGGCCGATACAAGCTGCCCGCCAACCGGCTCGAACTGGAAGTGACGGAGGGGGTGTTCCTGGGAGGCGAGGGGGCGACGCTCGACGTGCTGAAGCGGCTAAGGGCGCTTGGCGTGGGCATTGCGCTCGACGACTTCGGAACCGGCTATTCCTCGATCGGCTATTTGAACAAGGCGGTGTTCCACAAGCTGAAGATCGACGGCAGCTTCGTGCGCGAGGCCGGATCACGCCAGGAAAACGTCGCGATCATCCAGTCAATCGTCCAGCTGGCCAAATCGTTTCGCATGTCGGTCACCGCGGAGGGCGTCGAGACCGCCGAGGACTTCGAGCGGATGCGCGATCTCGGCTGCGACACGATCCAGGGCTATTTGTTTGGCCGACCGCTGAGCTACGAACGCGCCAACCAGATGGTCCTCGGCCTCGGCGCCAAGCGCTTGGCCGGCTGAGTCAGTTCCGGCAAAGCCTGATTTTCCACGCAAAGCTGGTTGCGGGCGACGACTGACTTGCACTCGCCTGCCGACCAGTTGCCAGCATCTACGCTACGGATGTTGCCGATGCGCGCGGCGTTCGGCGTGCCTTCTTGCGCCGCGCCAACGCCGTCTTGCCGGTCGATTTTTGAACCTTTCGCCAATAGGGGCCTATTTCGGCAAGCTTGCGCAAGTGGCGCTGCGAAGCACGCAGAAGCCGGGCGGCTTCCCGATCG
>DASTOV010000094.1:0-8234 GCA_035720125.1 Sphingomicrobium sp.
GAGCCCCTCGTGCGCCCTGTCATGCTTGGCGATCACCAACAGGCCGGACGTGTCCTTGTCGATGCGGTGGACGATGCCCGGGCGGGCAACGCCGCCGATGCCGCTCAACGAGCCGCCGCAATGGTGGAGCAGCGCGTTGACAAGCGTTCCGTCACGGTTGCCGGCGGCCGGATGAACCACCAGGCCCGCGGGCTTGTCGACCACAAGGAGATGTTCGTCCTCATAGACGATCGGCAGCGGGATTTCCTGCGGCTCGTTATGTGCCGGTTCGGGATCGGGGATGGCGAGCAGGAAGCGCTCGTCGCCCTTCACCCTGGTTGCCGGATCGCGGACCGCCTTGCCCTCACGGGTCAGCGCACCCGACTTGGTCAGCACCTTCAACCGCTCGCGGGAAAGCGTGGGGATGGCTGCGGCAAGCGCGCGATCCAGCCGCCAGCCCGCATGGCTTGCGTCCAGCGCTATCTCGACTTCGCTGCTCCCCCCGGTCATTGATCCCGATTTGGGAAGCAATTCCTGCGCTTTCAATGGGCGCCAGCTTGCCTCAAGTTAAACTCTCGCTATTCACCTGCCCATGAATGCGGTCGAATTAGCCAGTCTTCTCTGTTCCCGCCTGTGCCATGACCTGCTGTCACCGGTCGGAGCGCTCAACAATGGCATCGAACTGCTCGCGGACGAGCAGGACCCCGACATGCGCGAGCGCTGCCTGGAACTGCTTGCGGAAAGCGCACGGGCGACTGCCAACAAGCTGAAATTCTTCCGCCTGGCGTTTGGCGCCGGCGGCGGCTTTGGCGACGAAATCGACACGCGCGAGGCGAGGACTGCGCTGGAAGGCATCTATGGCGCGGACAAGCAGACCGAGCTCGGCTGGATGGTGGCGGATGAAAAGCTGCCGAAGGGAGCCGTCAAGCTGCTGTTGAACCTGGCGATGATCGCCGGCGATGCGCTGGTCCGCGGCGGACGGCTGGACGTTGGGGCGGAGCGGCGCGGCGGGAGCCTGGAATTGGTGATCCGCGCCGAAGGCCCGCGCATCCTGCTTGACCCCAAGCTCAGGGAGACGATCGCCAAGGGCCATTCGGATGGAGAGGTGGAGCCACGCGCCGCAGGCGCCTGGCTCGCGCATGCCCTGGTCGCCGAGGCGGGCGGATCGATCATGCTGAGCGATCCTTCCGCCGAAGCCTTGATGATCGGCGTCACCTTGCCGCAGGCCTGACCGTTTCAGGGCTAACGCGGCGTTAACACCTTGGCGGCATAGAGGGCTGAAGCAACTCTAGCTGGTTGGGGCCTCGCCGCCGATGGATGACCTTATTGCCGATTTCGTGGCCGAGTGCCGGGAAATGCTTGAAGCGCTGGGCGGCGAGATCGTCGCCTGGGAAGCAAATCCCGACGACCGCGCCCGGCTCGATAGCATTTTCCGCTTTGTCCACACGGTGAAGGGCAATTGCGGTTTCTTCGATTTCCCGCGCCTGGAGGCCTTGAGCCACGCCGCCGAGGATGCGCTTGCCGACTGTCGCTCGGGGCGCCGTACGCCGGATGGCACGCTGGTCAGCGCGGTGCTGGCGATCATCGACCGGATCGGCGAGATGATCGCGGCGATTGACGCGGGCGAGGACCTGCCTCCTGGCGATGACAGCGGATTGATCCAAGCGCTGGCTCCCGGTGCAGAAGGGCCCGTGACGCCCGTTGCCGCGACGGTCGTCACCGACAACAATGTGAAGGGCCAGGGCTCAACGCCGCGCACGATCCGGCTGTCGGTAGAATTGCTCGACCGCGTGATGTCGGGCGTGTCGGACATGGTGCTGGCCCGCAATGAGCTGGCCCGGCGCCTGCGCGAAGCATCGGGCGATGTCGAAGTCGATGGCGCGTTCGAGCGGCTGTCGGGCATCATTGCCGAGATGCGCGACGCCATCACCCGAACGCGCATGCAGCGGATCGAGAATCTGTTCGTCGCCCTGCCGCGCATGGTCCGTGACCTGTCGTCGGAACTGGGCAAGCAGGTGCTGGTCGATATCGATGGCGGCGATGTCGAACTGGATCGCGAAATGATCGAAATGATCCGCGATCCCCTGACCCATATCATCCGCAACGCGGTCGATCATGGTATCGAACCGCCCGCCGACAGGTTGAAGGCCGGCAAGCGGGAGATCGGCCTGCTGTCGGTTTCGGCGCGCCAGTCGGGCAACCAGATCCTGATCGAGATCGCCGACGACGGCAAAGGCATCGACGGCTCCAAGCTGGTCGAAAAGGCGCTGGCCAACGGCGTCATCGAGCGCGATGTGGCGCAGCGCCTGTCGAAGGCGGAGCAGCTGGCGCTGATCTTCGAGGCGGGATTGTCGACCGCCAAGGAAGTGACCGCCATTTCCGGCCGCGGGGTCGGCATGGACGTGGTCCGTTCCAACGTCGAGCGGATCGGCGGTGTCGTCGAAGTGGATTCCGCGCCCGGCAAGGGCACGCGCATGACGCTTCGCGTGCCTCTGACCCTGACCATCATCCCGGCGCTCACGGTTTCGATCGGAAAGCAGCATTTCGCCATTCCGCGCTCGGCGATCGAAGAGATCGTACGCGCCAACGGCGGCAGCGTCACGCTGGAGAAAGTCGGCGGGGCAGGGGTCGCGACCATCCGCGGCCGCCGCGTGCCGGAGGTCGCTCTCGCCGACGTCCTAGGCCTACCCAATACGATGAATGATGACGAACGCACGCTGGTCGTGCTCCGGCCCGCGGGCGGCGACGTTTATGCGCTGGCGGTCGACCGTATCCACGATCATGAGGAGCTGGTCGTGAAGCCTGCCGCTCCGGCGGTGATGGCCACCGGCCTTTATGCCGGCACGACCCTGGCCGACGACGGCAGCCCGATTCTGCTGTTCGATCCCGCAGGCCTCGCCCAGGTCGGGGGCGTGCGGCTTGAGACGCTGGAACGCGGCGGACGGGCGGCGGAAACGCCGATTGCCGCCAATCCGAACGAGATTCCGGTGCTGCTGTTCCGCGGCCTCGACGGCGCGCGGCGGGCGCTTCGCCTCGGCGTGGTCGACCGGATCGAAGAGGTCGATGCAAAGCAGGCGATCCGCCAGAGCGCGGGCCAGCTGCGCGTCCAGCTGGGCGAGGCGATCCTGCCGCTGGCCGGTGTCGACCAGCCGGAAGAGCTGGACGGCAAGGTCCGCGTGTTCCGCCTTAACGATGGCAGTCATGAAATCGGCTATGCCTTTCGCGAGGTGATCGACTTGAAGAACCTCGAGCGCGACGTCATCCCGGCGGAAGCGCCGGGCGATATCGGCGGCGTCACGCTGATCGATGGCGAGCCGGCCGAGTTGATCGATGCGCACTGGATATTCGCCCAGAACCTGGGCGAAGCGGCGACCCGTCCGGCGGCGCAGCTGGTCTGCAGGTTGCCGGAGGGCGACGCCTGGATGCAGAACATGCTGCGGCCGATCGTCGAGGCCGCTGGCTATCTGGTCATCGGCGAGAAGGACGAGCTCAACGCCGACATCACCATCGTGTCGCAGGATCGCGAAGTCGACCCCGACCAGGGTGGACGCGTGCTTCGGCTCGCTACCGACCCGGATGCGGCCGACGGCCTGGAAAGCGTTTACCGCTACGACCGTGCCGGACTTTTAATCGCGCTCAAGGCTGCAAGCGCGGGGAGGCGCTGATGAACGAGTTGCTGCTGATCGTCTCCATCGCCGGCAGCCGCGTGGCATTGCCCGCCGCGGCGGTCGAGAGCGTGGTGGAACTGGAATCGCTGATCCCGGTCCCCAGGGCCCCGGCCCACCTTGCCGGCCTTTCCGCCCTGCGCAGCCGCGTGCTGACGGTCATCGACTGCAAGCGCTCGCTGGACCTCGGCTCGACCGACCTCAACGACGGCAATCTCCACGAGGCCGCGGTCGTCGAGATCGACGGTCACCATTATGCGCTGACCGTCGATGCGGTCGAGGATGTGGTCGAGGCCCTGTCGGAGCCGACCGCGATCCGCGCGGCCATGGGCGAAGGCTGGGAACGGGTGTCGCAAGGGATGGTCGAAACCGAAGAGGGGCCGCTGCTGCTGGTCGACATCGTCGCATTGATTGCCGGTCCGGGTGCGGAAGCGCGGGCGGCTTAAGAGGTTCGTTACCCTTATCGCTTAGAGAATCACGTCAACACGGACGGAAAGACTTATGAAAACCTGCCTCATCGTCGACGACAGCAAGGTCATCCGCAAGGTCGCGCGGCATATCCTCGAGACGCTGGAATTCCAGGTCGAGGAAGCCGGAGACGGCCGTGAAGCGCTTGATCGCTGCGAGGCGAAAATGCCGGACGTGGTGCTGCTCGACTGGAACATGCCAGTCATGAGCGGCATGGAGTTCCTGAAGCTTTTGCGCCAGCGCGGTCATGCCGACCAGCCGAAGGTCGTATTCTGCACGACCGAGAATGACATGGCGCATATCCGCGCAGCGCTTGAGGCTGGCGCGGACGAATATGTGATGAAGCCGTTCGACCGCGAGACGCTTCACATCAAGCTGCAACTCGTCGGCGTCGCCTAAGGCTGACTATGTCAGGGGCGCTCGCCACCTCACGGGCCAGTCACAGGGCTGGGCCCGACCGGAAAACGCGCCGGCCGATCAAGCTGATGATCGTCGACGATTCGATGGTTGCGCGCGCTGTCCTCAGCCGGATGATCGATGTCGACGGCGGCTTCGAAATCGCGGCCATTGCCGGCACGGCCGAGGATGCGATCGAAGCACTCGGCCAGGTCATGGTGGACATCGTCCTGCTCGACCTGGAAATGCCCGGCGTCGGCGGTCTCAAGGCCCTGCCCAGCATCCTGGAAGCGGCCAAGGGCGCGAAGGTCCTGATCGTTTCCTCGCTGGCCGAGGAGGGGGCGGAAGAAACGGTCGCTGCCTTGGCGCTTGGCGCGGCTGACACGCTTCCGAAGCCGGGGACGGGCCGCTTTAACGGACGCTTTTCCGAAGTCCTGCTCGGCAAGCTGCGCGAGCTGGGGTACGCCGACCGCTGCGCACCAACCGTACCCGTGGTCCAGCCGCCTCGGCCGCTGGCCGTGCAGAGCAGTCAGCCGTTACGGCTGGTGGCAATCGGCGCCTCGACCGGCGGCATCCACGCGCTCGGCGCCTTTTTCGCCGAGCTGCCGCCGAAGATCGGCGTTCCGATCATCGTCACGCAACATCTCCCGCCAGCGTTCATGACTGTCTTTGCGCGGCAATTGTCGCTTGCTGCGGGCCGCGAAGCAGTGGTTGCGGAAGACGGGACCCGCCTGCTGCCCGACCGCATCGTGGTTGCGCCAGGCGAAGCGCACCTGGTGGTCGATGAAGTCAACGGGATCTTGATCGCACGCCTGCTCAAGACCAAGGCGTCGAGCGGCTGCATGCCTTCCGTGGACCCGATGCTGGCGTCTGCCGGTGCGGCGCTTGGCGGCGGGGCGCTGGGTGTCGTGCTGACGGGCATGGGCCGCGATGGCGCGGAGGGTGCGAGGAAACTTGTCGAAGCCGGCGGATCGGTGATGGCGCAGGACGAAGCCACGTCGGCAGTGTGGGGAATGCCGCGGGCGATTGCGGAGGCAGGGCTCGCCTGTGCGATCCTGCCACCCGCAAAATTGGCCCGCCGCGTCGCAGGGCGTGCCGAGGAGGCTTCGTGCAAGTAAGCGACAGTTCCAGCCGAATTCTCGCCGGCCTGCTCGAAGCGCGTACCGGGCAGCAATTGACCATGAGCCGCCGGTGGCGGATCGAGACCGCCCTCGCTGCGCTGCTCCGGGAGCGCGGAATCCCAACCCTCGACGAGCTGATCACGATCCTGGTGATGGGACGTGAGCCAAGCCTTGCGACCCAGGTGGTCGAGGCACTGCTCAACAACGAGACCTATTTCTTCCGCGACCGCGCCCCATTCGATCTGCTGGCGAGGACAGCCTTGCCCAAGCTTGCCCAGCGTCGCGGTGAGGCGAAGCGGCTGACCATCTGGTCGGCGGGCTGTTCGACCGGTCAGGAAGCCTATTCGCTGGCGATGCTGTTCGCCGAGGACCCGGTGAGATGGGCGGGCTGGACGATCGACATCCTCGGGACGGATGTCAGCGAAACCGTCGTAAGGCGCGCCCGGGAAGGATTGTACAGCCAGTTCGAGGTGCAGCGCGGGCTTGGCATCACGCAGATGATCCGCTGGTTCGAGGAAACCGACAACGGGTGGCGCGCCGTCGAGCCGCTGCGCCGCATGGTTCGATTCCAGGTCCACAACCTGCTCGAGCCGGCACCGCATCCAGGCAAGTTCGACATCGTCCTGTGCCGCAACGTGCTTCTCTACCTGAATGCGGAACGGCGTGCGCAGGTGTTCGATCGACTCGCCGGCGCGATGGCGCCCGACGGGTCGCTGATGCTGGGTGCCGGCGAGACGGTCATCGGCCAGACCAAGCGCTTCTGGGCCGATCCGGACTCTCGCGGCCTCTATCGCCCGGTGGAACTGGACGAAGCACCGCCGGCTGCGCTTAGGGCTTGACCTGAGGTCCGATCCCATGCGCCATGCGCGTCATGGACGTTACGCGCTGCCCATCGCCGAACTTCGACGAGCGTCAGCTACCCGTCTCGATGATCGTCCTGCACTATACCGGCATGCCCGATGCCGAAGGGGCGCTAAATCGCATGACCTCGCCGCAATCGAAGGTTTCGGCCCATTATCTCGTCAAGGAGGATGGCGATGTCATCCAGCTGGTCGACGAGGAAAAGCGCGCCTGGCACGCCGGCAAAAGCTATTGGCGCGGCATCACCGACGTGAACAGCGCCAGCGTCGGGATCGAGATCGTCAATCCCGGCCACGAATTTGGCTACCGGCCCTTTCCGGACGAACAGATCGCCTCCGTGATCCCGCTGGTCGCGGACATCAAGGATCGCCATGGGATCGGCCGGGGCAATATCGTTGGCCACAGCGACGTCGCCCCGGCGCGCAAGGAGGATCCGGGCGAATTGTTCCCCTGGTGGGAACTGGCCAAGCGCCGGCTGGCGCTGCCCAGCCCTTCGCGCGATTTGATGGACCCATACTGGACCGATGCCGGCTTCCTATTGGCGCTCGAGCGGTTCGGCTATGACGTCACCGACACGCAAAAGGCGGTGATCGCCTTCCAGCGTCGATTTCGCCCCGACCTGATCGACGGCATCATCGATGGCGAATGCCGTGCCAAGCTGCTCGCGCTTTTGCTGCCAAGGCCGCAGTAATCCGGGCTGGTTCGGATGAATCCGCCAATGGCAGCTTTCGACCCATTGCGGACATTAGATCAACGCCATAGTCAGCATCCATATGTTCGAATTTTTGTGGCACCTGCGTGGCTCAACCCCTCTCGAAGGAACTGCCACCAACGCGGAAGTGCTGGACGGTTTGGAGCGTATGCTTGGGCGGCAGCGAAAGCCAATCGCCGAGCGCAACACCAATATTGTGACCTTTGACGCACCACTTTGGGAGGATCTTCTCGGCGGTAACTGGCGCGCAATGGTGATCTACGACTACGGCCGCTTTTGGATTGATCATGATCTAAGCGGTCGCATCCTCCGCTACGACCTGCGAAGTCTGCACGGGTTCGTATTCTGCTTGTTCGCAGCCGCCATGTTTTTCGCATTTGGTTCGGCCGATGGCGCCATTATCGACGGTTTTAAATTCGCCGCCCTTGCGTTTGGCTGGCTTTACGGAATGAACCTGTTGTTAGCGCTGATACGTGTGCCGCCGCTAATCCGGAAAGCCGTGCGCGAGGCTTAGGTCCGCTTTCCACCCATATCGGCCATTAGCCGAAACCAGAAAATCCTGTCCTACAGCTACCCCGATATGCGACTGAGGGGCGGCTCTTTCTCATTGTCGGAATTGAACTGGTTTAACGTCACACCGGAGGCGTGAAAAGGCGCCTCACCTTGAGACTTTAGTGACGTTATCCAGCGTTCGCGATTCGACGGGCGCGTGTCGGCGATCGATCTGGCATCATTCCGCAGGAACAGTGTCGGCCGGCCTTTACGTCCGCTTTCCACCCAAAGCAGACATTCCAATCCTCTCGATTGCCTACTCGAAAAGGCAAGCATTTCACCCTATATGGCCCCTGCCAGGGGACCGGGCGGCCGCGGCTTGCGCAAGCGAGACGAGGAAAGTCCGGGCTCCACGGAACAACGGTGCCGGGTAACGCCCGGCCGTCTCAACTTCGGGCGAGGCGAGGGATAGTGCCACAGAAAGCATACCGCCGCTCTTCGGAGCGGTAAGGGCGAAAGGGTGCGGCAAGAGCGCACCGC
>DASTOV010000095.1:0-4297 GCA_035720125.1 Sphingomicrobium sp.
GTAGCGGCGGGGCTTGCCGGCCTCGGGTTCAACGCCGGAAAGCTCGGCTTCGTCGACCAGCTCGAGCCGGATGCCTTCGCCGGGCGGCATCAGCGACACGGCCAGCGTCGCTTCAGCAAGGCCGTAGCTGGGGCAGAAGGCGCCGGCCTTGAACCCGGCGTCGGCGAAGCTGTCGACGAACGCCTGCATCACGTCGGGGCGGATCATGTCGGCGCCGTTGCCCGCCAGCCGCCAGCGCGACAGGTCGAACCGGTCGGCGGCGCGGGTCTGCGAGCTCATTCGCCGCGAGCAAATGTCGTAGCCGAAGGTCGGCGAGTAGGAAAGCGACGTACCCGGATTGCGGCTGATGAGGTCCAGCCACGCCAGCGGCCGGCGAGCGAAATCCTCCGTCTTCAGATAGTCGGACGACACCTGAAGCGCGAGCGGCGAGAGCATGCAGCCGACCAGGCCCATGTCATGATACCAGGGAAGCCAGCTGACGCAGCGGTCGGTTTCCTGGACATCCGTTGCAATTCCATGGGCATGCAGATTGTCGAGCAGCGCGCGGTGCGTCACGGCGACGCCGTGTGGGAAGCGCGTCGAACCGCTCGAATATTGGAGGTAGGCGATCTCGTCCTGACCGGCCTCCGGCAACGCCAGGGCGCCTGCCGGCTCCACGTTCCCAAGGCTTTCCCAGTCGCGCGCGGCAACGCCGCGCTGCCCGGCCGCGGCAACGGTGAAATCCGCCAGCTCCGCAGGGTAGAGGAACAGTTGAGGGTCGCTGCTGGACAGCATGACGACCAGCTGGTCGACATAGGCGTCGCGGCCGCCGAAGCTGGTCGGCAGCGGCAGGGGCACGGGCCACAGGCCGGCATAAATGGCCCCGAAGAAGCAGGCGGCAAACTCGGGACCCGTTTCGGCGATGAGCGCCACCCGGTCGCCCTTCTTGAGGCCCAATGCGGTGAAGCGGCGCGCATGGCCGAGCGCATCACGGCGAAGCTCGGCATAGGGATAGGCGCGCACCAGGCCACCGCGCGCGTCGTGGAAGTTCATGCCCCGTTCGCCCAGCGCAGCATAATCGAGTGCCTCGCCGAGGGTCGCAAAGTCGGCGATCCGGCGGGGATGTCGGTCCAGCGTCGGGGTGTATCCCACGGGCGCTAGTCTGGCATCGATCCTGGCTTTGCGGTCGAGCACGGCAATTCCTGTTTCAGTGGTTCATGATCCCGGCACGCGGGCCTATTTTGCCTGATGGTGGGGGACTGTGGCACAAACATGGCCATGGTTGCCAGATTTCCCCGCAAATTGCGCCCTCCCTTGACGGCGGGGAAGCTTGAGGAACTGGCCCTGAACTATGTCGGCCGGTTCGCTACCACGCGGTCGAAATTGCTTGCATATCTCAATCGCAAGCTGCGCGAACGCGGCTGGGAGGGTGAGTGCGAGCCGTCGGTCGAAGACCTTGCCGACCGGATGGTTGAACTGGGCTATGTCGACGACAAGGCATTCGCGATGTCGAAGGCGCGTTCGCTGACCGGGCGCGGCTACGGCGAGAGGCGCGTGCGCCAGGCCCTGGCAATCGCCGGAATTGGCGACGAGGATGGCGCCGAGGCCCGCACGCTTGCCGAGGAAGAAGCCGTGGAGGCAGCGCTGCGCTTCGCACGCCGGCGATCGATCGGCCCTTTCGGTCCACGAAGGCCAACCCCGATCGAACGCGAGCGCGCGCTCGCTTCCATGGTCCGCGCGGGCCATCGATTCGATCTCGCAAAAGCGATTATTGACTTGAATCCCGGGGAAAATCCGGATGTCGAAAGCTTGTTTAACCTGCGTTAATCGCGCTATGTCGGTTCCACGACATAAGAGACCGTGTTAAGGGACGATGGTGCAGCGTTTGAGTGTCGAAACGACTCAGGGAGGAATGCCGGAGGGGATCATGTCCACGGCGGCAGAACCTCTACCCGACGGCCAGCATTGCACTGGCCGCGTCAAGTGGTTCGACGCGACGCGCGGATTCGGGTTCCTGGTATCCGACGATTGCGATGGAGACATTCTGGTTCACTTCAGCGTGCTGAAGGAACATGGCCGACGCTCGTTGCCGGAAGGGGCGACCGTCGAATGCATCGCTGCTCATCAGGACCGGGGATTCCAGGCTAGAAAAATCCTGTCGATCGACCTGTCCACGGCCTTGCCCATGCCACCCCGTCCAGTCCATTCAACGGCCGAGCGCGCGGATCGCAAGGCACTGTCCGATTCCGCGGGCGAGTATGAGCCGGTGGAGGTCAAATGGTTCAATCGGGTGAAGGGCTACGGCTTCCTGAACCGAGTCAGCGAAGGCGAGGATGGAGAAGATATCTTCGTCCATATGGAAACCGTCCGCCAGTCGCAGATCGTCGATCTTCAACCGGGTCAGCAGCTGGAGGCGCGGATCGCCGAAGGACGCAAGGGCCTTACCGCGGTCGAACTGCGCGAACCCTGATCGCCCGGGCACTTGTCTTGGGGCTGACCGCTACCCTGGCCTCTTGCCAGCCTTCCGCGTCCAATGCCGTGGACCTTGGCCGTTCGGCCGCCGGCCTTGAGCAGGTGCAACTGACCATCACATCCAATGGCCGGGAGCATCGCTTCACGGTCGAAGTGGCGAGCACGGCGGAGCAGCAGGCCATGGGCCTGATGTATCGCACCAAGCTGGCGCCCGACCGCGGCATGATCTTTCCATTCGATCCGCCAAGGGACGCCAGCTTCTGGATGAGGAACACGCTGATTCCGCTCGACATGATCTTCGTTCGGGCGGACGGGAGCATCGCCAATATCGCCGCCAACACCGTGCCCTATTCGGAAGAGCCCGTGCGGTCTGAGGGCCCGGTTGCGGCCGTGCTTGAAATTCCCGGGGGGCGGTCGGCCGAGCTCGGCATCCAGCCGGGGGACAATGTCAAATGGTGACAATTTCGCCCTTGTGCTTGCCTAGGCGCAAGTAACGCGGCAAAGGCGCGCGTCATGGGAATTTTCGCAAACGCCTTCACCTGGTGGAACGGTGCGTCATGGGGCACCATGATCACTTCCCGGCGCAACGGCGAAGAAGTCGGCCGCGATGAGGCGGGCAACATCTATTTCCGCCATCGCAAGGATCCGGCCCGCCGCTGGGTGATCTATCGGGGTTCCAACGACAGCAGCCGGGTACCGCCGGGCTGGAATGCGTGGCTGCGCGGGACAATTGACGACCTGCCCGAAAAATCACTTCCGGCGCGCCGCAAGTTCGAGCGGGAGCCGCAGCCAAATCTGACCGGCACGGCATCGGCCTATCGTCCCGGCGGATCGTTGGCGGCAAAGGGCGTGCGTGCTTCGTCGACCGGCGATTATGAGGCTTGGAAGCCCGAATAGGCGTGACTCGTCACCGTGCCCTTCTTGGAATCGCGACGGCGGCTCTCCTCGCCGCCGGTTGCGATCGCGGGCAGCAGGCCGACGAGGGCGGCAACCAGCCCGTTACCATCGACGTGCCGCGCGCCTCCGGCGACTTGCCAGGCGTGACGCCGATGGCCCAGCGCGTCGCGGTGATTGGCCTGCTCAACAAGCGCAACGGAATTGTCCGTGACCTGACCTTGCGGCCCGGGCAGGCGATGCGGGTCAAGGATGTGGTCGTCCGCCTGCGAGCCTGTGAAACCACTGCGCCGTGGGAGGCGGAGAAGCTGACGGGCGCCTTTATCCAGGTCGATCGCCTCCGCCCGGACGGAAAATGGGTCCGGCGCTTTTCAGGCTGGCTTTACAAGGAGAGCCCGTCGCTCAACGTCGTTGAAGATCCCGTGTACGATGTCTGGCCCAAGAGTTGCGCGATGAACTGGCCGGGCGGGCCAGCGGCACCGGCGGCACCTACCGGGTCCAGCAGCCGGTCGAGCGCTTCGAACTCCGGTGGCGGCAACACGACGGATGTTGCCGAACCGCCGTCGGGAACCGAGACGGAGCCCGCCGAAGAAGCTCCGCCGCCGCCAACTACTCCGGCCGAGGATAATGCCGAACCAAGCAACCCGACATAATGGTCGCGGTTGACGGTCGTCGCCCCAAGCGAGGAAAGGTGCGGCGTGATGAACTGGCAATCGAGCAATGTGAAATGACCGACGCGGAGCCTGGCGACGAGCCAGGCCAGCGCCACCTTTGAGGCATCGGTCATCCGGCTGAACATGGATTCGCCGAAGAAGGCTCGGCCCAGCTTTACGCCATAGAGCCCGCCGACAAGCTTTCCTTCATGCCAGCATTCGATGGAATGGGCATGGCCAACGGCGTGCAGACCCAGGGTCGCCCGCTCGATGACCGAATTGATCCAGGTTTCTTCCCG
>DASTOV010000096.1:0-6192 GCA_035720125.1 Sphingomicrobium sp.
GTCGTTCGGGTCGAACTGGCCGGTGAAGGTCGGCCGGCCGAGCGTGCGCGTCACCGAATCCTTGTTGTCGACGCCGACCTGGACCGAATCGACCAGGGTTGGATCGAGCACGAAGCCCTTGTGATCGCGGGCCCCGGCACATGCCGACAGCGCAAGCGCCAAACCAATCACCGCAACTAGACTGCGCTTCGCCATGTGAATCATCTCTCCAATCGAACGCGCTTGTCCAAGGGCGCATCCAGGCTCAATATGCTTACCGGCACGGCTGGCGCAAGCCGCTGCCGGCATTAGGAGAATGGCAATGCGCTCGTTGATGGCAATGTTGCGTCCCAAGGCGCCCGATGCGGGAGCGCTCTATGGCGCGGTGATCAACGAGGCGCGGCGGCCCGCCTGGTACCGGGAAGGCGGCGTCGAAGACAGTCTCGACGGGCGATTCGCGGTGCTTGCCAGCCTCGCTGCTCTCACCATCCTTCGCCTGGAGGACGGAGAGGAGGATGCGGTACGCCATTCGGTTGCACTGACCGAAAGTTTCATTGCCGATATGGATGCGCAAATGCGCGAAAAGGGATTCGGCGATCCGTCGATCGGCAAGCAGGTGCGATTCATGGTCGGCGCCCTGGCCAGCCGGGTCGACTGGTGGCGGCGCGCCCGGGTTGGCGAAATGGATTGGGCCGACGCGGTTCGATACAGCATCTACCGCGACGACCCGCCGGCGCTGGAGCCGCCGGTCACCTTCTGCTCCGAAGCGCTCCGGCGCTTCAACGAAGGGCTCGGCGGCCGCAGCGACCGGGAGGTTATCGAAGGGCGCATCGATTGAGCGACTTCTGCCGCCGGCTTGTCCTCGACCGGATCCGCGACGGCGATCGACTCGACCTCGTTGCCGATGACGACGATCGTACCCGGGTCGCAGCTCGGCTTGGCCTGCTCAGTCTCGACCGGCTCGAAGCGCATGCCGTGCTGGCGCGCGACGGGCAGAAGATCCGGGTGAACGGGCGGCTCAAGGCCGCCCTGTGCCAGGCGTGCGTGGCGACCGGCGATCCGGTGCCATCCCATATCGACGAGCCATTCGAGCTGTTGTTCGTTCCCGAACCCAAAGGCGGCGGACCGGACGCGGAAATCGAACTTGGCGAAGCGGACCTCGACACCGTTTTTCATGACGGCTCGGCGATCGATCTTGGCGGCGCCGTCGCCGATACGCTGGCGCTGTCGCTGGATCCCTATCCGCGAAGTGCGGGCGCCGATGCCGCGCTCAAGGAGGCGGGCGTGCTGACCGAAGAAGAAGCCGGCCCGTTTGCCGCGCTGGCGGCGCTCAAGGAAAAGCTCGGAAAGTGAGCAAACCAGCACTGTCCGGGGGACAGTGCGTTTGTCTCACTCAAACCAGCACTGTCCGGGGGACAGTGGGTTTGCTTCATGCGCTAGAATGGCACGTCGTCATCCAGGTCGGTGTCGAACGCCGCCGGCTGCGGTCGCTGCTGCGCCTTTGATCCGCCGCCGCCACCGAAATCATCGCTGTAGCCGCCACCACCGCCATAGCTTCCGCCCGATCCGCCTTCGCGGCTGTCGAGCAGGACCAGCTCGCCGCGGAACTTTTGCAGCACGATCTCGGTCGTGTAACGGTCATTCCCATTCTGGTCCTGCCACTTGCGGGTCTGCAACTGGCCTTCAAGATAGACCTTGCTGCCCTTGCGCAGGTAGTTTTTGGCCACCCTGCCGAGGTTCTCGTTGAAGATGGCGACCGAATGCCACTCGGTCCTTTCCTGGCGGTTGCCGTCGCGGTCCTTCCAGCTTTCCGATGTGGCGACGCGCAAGTTGACCACTTCTCCGCCGTTGCTGAAAGTCCGGGCTTCGGGGTCCTGACCCAGATTCCCGACCAGGATCACCTTGTTCACGCCCGCCATGTCGCTCTCCCAAATTCGCTTCAGGGATCAGCGTTAGGACGCGTGCGGGACGGCCGCAAGATCATGCACCACAGACCGGCACAAACAGACCGCGTTTGACCATGCTCATCACGACCTGCGTCGTAAATCGAGACACATTCGGGTTGGCAGCCATCATCTCCGACATCATGCGGTCGAAGGCAGCAATATCCGGCGCGGTTACCAGCATCACATAGTCGGCCGTGCCGGTGACATAATAGGCCTGCTGGACCGATGGCTCGCCGGTCATCCAGGCGCGCAGCTTCTGCACCAGCTCCGGCCGCTCCCGCTCAACCTCGACGCCGACGATGAACAGCGCGCCATGGCCGACCCTCGCCGAATCAATGACGGCTAGTCGCCGCTCGATGACCTTTTCGCTCTCGAGGCGACGGACACGCCGGCTGATCGCCGACGGGGACAGGGCGACCCGTTCCGAAAGCTGCTCGCTGGTCAGGCTGCCGTCGGTCTGCAGTTCGGTCAGCAGCTGGAGATCTAGCTTGTCGAGTTTCATTGCCATTTTCCTGCAACGACCCCCGACAACGCGACCGTAGCTTCCGAATTGTGGCACATTTTCACGCGGAAGTGGATCGTTTGGCTGCCCGACTGCATAAAATCATCATGCAATCGGCTGCCAGGGATGGAATGGTCGTGGATCAGCCCAGCCCGAAGGCGACGGCGGTCCAGTAGGTCGCACCCGCGGCGAAATAGGCGAGCACGAACAGGTAGCTGACCATGAACATCGGCCATTTCCAGCCGTTGGTCTCCCTGCGGGTCACGGCGATGGTCGAGATGCACTGCGGTGCGAACACGAACCAGGCCAGGAAGGCAAGTGCGGTGGCGAGGCTCCACCGTCCCGCAAGCCGCTGCTCCAGCGTCACCAGGCCCTGCTCGTTTTCCGCGTCGAGCGAATAGACGGTGCCGATCGCGGCTACCGCCACCTCGCGAGCGGCCATCGCCGGGAGGAGGGCCAGGCTGATATCCTTGTTGAACCCGATCGGCGCGACCACTGCATGGATGCCGTCGGCGATCTTGCCGGCAATCGACGCGTCGGACTGTTTTTCTCCCGGGCCGGCCTGCGGGAAACTGGCCAGCGCCCACAGGACGATGGTGGTTGCAAGGATGATGGTGCCCGCGCGCTTCAGGAAGATCGCCGCGCGTTGCCACAGGCCGATCGCCACGTCGGCGAGGCGCGGCAGCTGATACTTCGGCAGCTCCATCATGAAGTGCCCGCCGCCACCTTTCACCACCGTCCGCCGCAGGACCAGGGAAGCCAGCAGGGCGCCGGCGATACCCGCCACATAAAGACCGAACAGCACCAGCCCTTGCAGGCCGATGCCCGGGCCGACCGTAACGGCCGGGATGAAGGCGGCAATGATCAGCGTATAGACGGGAAGCCGCGCCGAGCAGGTCATCAGCGGTGCGACCAGGATGGTCGTCAACCGGTCCTTGGGATCGTCGATCGTCCGCGTCGCCATGATGCCCGGCACCGCGCAGGCGAAGCTCGACAGCAGGGGGATGAAGGCGCGGCCCGACAGGCCGGCATGGCTCATCAACCGGTCCATGATGAAGGCAGCCCGGACCATGTAACCGGTTGATTCGAGGACCAGGATGAACAGGAACAGGATCAGGATCTGCGGCAGGAAGACGATCACCGCGCCGACGCCGGCAAAGAGGCCATCGACAATCATCGACCGTAGCCAGTTGTCGGGCATTGCGGCGCCAATCGCCCGGCCCAGCGAAATGGTCGCGGCTTCCAGCGCGTCGGCCGGCAGTGCCGACCAGGAAAAGACCGCCTGGAACATCAGGAACAGGATTGCGGCCAGGATCATCGGCCCGGCGATAGGGTGAAGGAGCACGCCATCCAGCCGATGCGTGATCCGCCGCACCGGCGTTTCGCTGACGATCGCGCCCATGGCGATCTGCCGCGCCCTGCGCTGCAGAAGAAGAAGGTCGTTGGTCGGGCCTTCGCCGGCGCGGATCTGCCGCGGCTGCCGAAGCAACGCATGCAGCCGATCCATGATGTCGCCCAGGCCGCGCTTCCTGACCGCCACCGTTTCGACCACCGGCACGCCGAGTTCTTCCTCCAGCTTCGCCGCGTCCAGCTCCAGCCCGTCGCGACTGGCGAGGTCGACCATGTTGAGTGCCACCACGGTCGGCAGGCCAAGGTCGATCAGCTGCAGCGTGAAGCGCAGGTGATTGTCCAAATTGGAGGCGTCGACCACGATCAGCAGCGCATTGGGCAGCCGCTCACCCTTCTGCTTGCCCAAAAGGACATCACGGGTCACTTCCTCGTCCGGACTGGTCGGGTCGAGCCCATAGGCGCCGGGCAGGTCGACCAGTTCGATCGGCGATCCGTCGGGCAGGCTGGCCTTGCCGACGTGGCGCTCGACCGTGACGCCGGGATAGTTGCCGACCTTTTGCCGCGCGCCGGTCAGCGCGTTGAACAGGGCGCTCTTGCCGGCGTTGGGGTTGCCGGCGACCGCTACCAGCGGGATTGGGTTCATGCCGCCTCGGTCGTGACTTTGATGGCCCTGGCGTGCGACCTGCGGATGGCGACGGTCATGCGGCCGACCCGAACCGCCAGCGGGTCCCTGCCGAACGGGCCAAGATGCAATGGTTCGACCGCCACGCCTTCGTCGAATCCGAAATGCCGCAGCCGGCTGGACTCGGTTTCGCCCAGCACCGCCCAGTCGATGGCCGCGATTCGCGCGCGGGTGCCCAGCTGCAGCTGGTCGAGCGGGATGATCGGGCCGGTCATTTGCAAGCGATTATCAATAACAGGAGCGCGAGGAAAGAGCCAAGTCAGCGCGCGGGGTAACGCAGCCTCCCGAGGAATCGGGTCAGGCTCGGCCGATGCAGCTCGCCACCCGTCCAGTTCGCCTTCCATTTTTCGAATCGCATCACATCGGCCAGCCGCCGGTCGAGGAAGGCGCCGGTTTCGTGCCAATCCTCGCCCTGGTCGTCGAGCCAGACCAGCAGCGTCGACGCATAGACGCCCGACAGGATCAGTCGCTTGGTGTAATGATTGTAATCGGTGGCCGTATCGCCGGCGAGCCGCCACATCAGGTCCGCCGATCGCCAGCCGGCTTTCAACGCCAGCGGGACATTCTGCGGCAGGGCAAGGATCGACAGCCCTGTCCGGACCGCTTCGCGCGCCGGGGCCATCGTCTCGAGCCGGTACCAGACCAGGGCCCGGATCCGCTCGCGAACCTTCAGCGCTCCGATCCGCTTCGGCGTGAAATGCGCCTCCAGCGCTGCGTCGACGCCCTGGATATAGGCGTCGATCATGTGGACCGCGTCCTTGGGGAAGGCCAGCCTGGCCTTGGCGGAATCGACGCCGATCGCGGCCGCGGCGCTGTCGACCGCCTTCATCGTCCATCCGTCGAACGCGGCATGTTCGCCGACCGGCAGGGCGAGCTTTTGGCGCAGCGACTCCAGGGGCGTGGGCATGCGCGCTAACTGGGCGCTACGACCGGCTCATGCAAGTCGGACCTGGCGCCCCTGGGCTTCAACCGCACCAGGATCAGGGCGATGACGATCATCGCCGCCCCCAGCCAGTCGCGCGCCGCCAGCGTCTCCCCATAATAGACCCAGCCGAGCAGGGCCGACAGCGCCGGCTGGGTCAGCAGCGCAATGCCGACCACCAGCGGCGAGACATGGCCCAGCGCATAGACCAGCATCCCCTGGCCGATCAGCTGGCTGCAGAGGGCCAGCGCGACGATGCCGGTCCAGCTTTCCGGGACGATCCGCTCGCCCGCGACCAGTGCCGCGGGCAGCAGCATCACGGCCCCGAACAGGCTGGCAAGGAATAGAAGCGGCAGCGGCTGCAGCTCGCCGCGGGTCCGTTCGACCAGGATCAGGTAGCCGGTGTAGAGCAGCCCGGCGAGCAGCGCGAGCAGGTCGCCCCGCAGATTGGCCGCCGACAGCTCGGCGCTGCCCGACATCAGGAGGCCGCAGCCCAGCGCGGCAAGACCCAGCGCCGCGGCCTGCGTCGCCGACGGCCACTTGCGCACCAGCCACAGGCCCCAGGCGGCGAAGAAGAAGCTCGAGATATTGCCGAACAGCGTCGCATTGCCGAGCTTGGTCAGCAGGATGCCCATGTGCCACGCGGCGAGGTCCGCGGCGAAGAAGAGGGCCGCAAATCCGATCGCAATGGCCAGCGGCTTTCTCGGCCAATGCACCGGCTGGCGGAACATCCAGGCGATCGCCCACAGGAAGGGCAGTGCCAGCGCCAGCCGCCAGAATCCGGCCGCGATCGGCCCGACCCCGCTGTTGC
>DASTOV010000097.1:0-15866 GCA_035720125.1 Sphingomicrobium sp.
ACGGCCGAGCCTTCCATGTCGGAAAGCCCGGCCGCGTTTCAAGCTTTAGCTTGCGGTAGGGCTCAGCCCTCGGTGCTCCCGCTGCCCTTTTCGGGACGCGCATCGCGACGCTCGGCGATCCGGGCCGATTTGCCGCGGCGGCCGCGCAGATAATAGAGCTTGGCGCGGCGAACTGCGCCACGGCGCACCACCTCGATCGAATCGACGATCGGCGAATAGAGCGGGAAGACGCGCTCGACGCCCTCGCCGAACGAAATCTTGCGCACGGTGAAGTTCGAATTCACGCCCTTGTTCGACCGGGCGATGCACACGCCCTCGTACATCTGGACACGGGCTCGCTCGCCTTCGACGACCTTCACGCCAACACGCAGCGTGTCGCCCGGACGGAATTCGGGGATCTTCTTGCCTTCGGTGAGCGCGGCAATCGTCTCCGCCTCGAGCGTCTGAATCAGGTTCATGTCTTCTCGACCTTATTTATCGCGCCGCGCGCCAGAGGGCGGTGCCTGCGATGCGCCCCCATGGCGCTCGATCAGGTCCGGCCGCCTTAGCCGTGTATCTTCGACCGCTTGTGCATGTCGCCACGCCGCGATCTTCGCATGATCCCCCGACCGCAGCACCTCGGGGATCGTGCGCCCTTCCCATTCGACAGGTCGGGTATAATGCGGATATTCGAGAAGCCCCGTCTCGAAGCTTTCCTCCTCTCCGCTGGAAGCCGCGCCCATTATCCCGGGAAGCAGGCGAACGCAAGCGTCGATGAGCACCATCGCGCCAAGCTCTCCGCCGGACAGGACATAGTCGCCGACCGAAACGGGTTCGACCGGCCTTCCTTCGAAGATGCGCTCGTCGAAACCCTCGAACCGCCCGCAAAGGATGATCGCCCCCGCGCCCTGGGCCAGCTGGCGCACTTTTGACTGGGTCAGCGGCGCCCCGCGCGGGGTCATCGCCAGCATCGGCCGGCCGTCGGCGACAGCATCCAGTGCAGCGGCCAGCACATCACAGCGAAGCACCATCCCTGCCCCGCCGCCGGCTGGCGTATCGTCGACCGTGCGATGCTTGTCGATCGCATGGTCACGGATGTTGCGCGCCTCCAGGCTCCAGATGCCGTCGGAGAGGCCGCGCCCGGCCAGGCTGGTGCCAAGCGGGCCCGGAAACATTTCCGGATAGAGCGTCAGGACGGTGGCGCGGAAGGTCATGCCAGGAATTCCGGATCGAGGACGATCTGCTCGCCCTCAAGGCGGGCAATCGGTTCGCGGAATGGAATGAGGGAGCGCTTGCCGTTCGGCCGCTCGACCTCGAGCAGGTCGCCCGCGCCGAAATTCTCGATCGCGACGACCGTGCCGAGCGCCTTCACGCCCTCATCAACGCAGGGCAGCCCAATGATATCGGCGTGATAATATTCGCCATCTTCCAATGGAGGCAGGGCGTCACGGTCGATCTCGACCAATGCGCCGCGCAACGCGTCGGCGGTGGTTCGGTCGGAAATGCCCTCGAAGCGGGCAATGGCGGTCTTGCCGCCCTCCTTGATGTCGCGGAGCGAATATTCGCGTCCGCCGACATAAAAATGCGAATGGCGAGCCAGGCTCTCGATGCTGTCCGAGAACAGCTTGAGTCTCATTTCGCCCTTCACTCCATGGGCCCCGGCGACCGCAGCCAGCGCGACGCGGCGCTCAGCCCTCCCCCTCGATGGGGGAGGGTTGAGAGGGGGTGAGGTGGGAGACGATTCCGACTTCTTCGGAGACATCACCCCACCCCTAACCCTCCCCCATCAAGGGGAGGGGAATTGGGTGTCATTACTCGGCCTTCTCTTCGGCATCGCCCTCGGCGGCCGGAGCTTCCTCGGAAGTAGCTTCTGCGACTTCCGGAGCCTCCTCAGCGGCCGGGGCTTCAGCCGCAGCCTCGTCAGACGGGACTTCTTCGCCAGCCGACGCTTCGACAGCGGCCTCGTCAGACGGAACTTCTTCGCCAGCCGACGCTTCGACAGCGGCCTCGACGGCCTCTTCGGCGACCGGCTCAGCGGGGGCCTCTTCGCCAGCGCTCTCTTCCGCCGCGGCTTCGGCAGCAACGCTATCTTCGGCGGCGACTTCCTCGGCAGGCAGGTCGGCCGTGTCGGCCGGAGCCTGCTCGGCGGCGGTTTCGGCTTCTTCCGTCACGGCTGGCGCGGCGGCGGCGGCAGCCTTCGCCTCTTCGGCCTCGACCAGCTTGTTCGCCTTCTCCTCGGCGCGCTCCTTGGCCTTCTCGCCCGGCTCGCCCTTCTGCGGGTTGTTGCGCGCCTGCCGCTCACGGATGCCGGCGGCGTCGAGGAAGCGGGCGACGCGGTCAGACGGCTGGGCGCCGACGCTCAGCCAGTGCGAGACGCGCTCGGCGTCGATCTTCACGCGCTCGGGCGAATCCTTCGCCAGCAGCGGGTTGTAGGTGCCGATCTTCTCGATGAAGCGGCCGTCACGCGCGTTGCGGCTGTCGGCCACCACGATACGGTAATAGGGGCGCTTCTTGGAGCCACCACGGGCTAGGCGAATTGCAACTGCCATTTCTTAAGTCCTTCTTCTAAATCTAACTATTTTTTACCGAATTTGTCGAAACCGGGGGCAGGTTGAATGGCGAGCCAGCGCCGGGAAGACCCGGGAGTCCTGGCATTTGGCCGCCGGGAGCCATGCCCGCCAGCGCCTCTTCCATCCCGCCCTTGTTGAACATCGCCGCGAGCTTGCCGAAGCCGCCGAGCTTCTTCAGCCGCTTCATCGCGTTCGACATCTCCAGATGCATCTTCAAGAGCTTGTTGACCTCCTGGACGGTGGTTCCGCTGCCCTTGGCGATACGGATCTTGCGCTTGGCGTTGATGATGTCGGGGCGCGACCGTTCCTTGGCGGTCATCGAGCTCATCATCGCCTCAAGCCGGGTCAGCGCCTTCTCGTCGACGTTGGCTGCGCCCTTCATGCCCTTCATGCCGGGCAGCATGTTGGCCAGCGCGCCGAGGCCGCCCATCCGCTTCATCTGCTGGATCTGCATGGCAAGGTCGTCGAGGTCGAACTTGCCCTTCTCCATCTTGCGGGCGAGCTTCTCCGCGTCCTCGATCTTGACCGTCTCGGCGGCCCGCTCGACCAGCGACACGACGTCGCCCATGCCCAGGATGCGCCCCGCGACGCGGCTGGGGTGAAACGCCTCGAGCGCGTCAATCGCCTCGCCGGTGCCGGCGAACTTGATCGGCTTGCCGGTGACCGCGCGCATGCTGAGCGCCGCGCCGCCCCGTGCGTCGCCGTCCATCCGGGTCAGGATCACGCCCGACAGATCGACCTCGCCGGCAAAGCCCTTGGCGACGTTGACCGCGTCCTGGCCGGTCAGGCTATCGACCACCAGCAGCGTCTCGACCGGCTTCGAGGCGGCGGCGACCGCCTTCATCTCGGCCATCAGCTGGTCGTCGACATGGAGACGACCGGCCGTGTCGAGCAGGAGGACGTCGTAACCCTGCAGCTTCGCCGATTGCAGCGCCCGCTCGCAGATCTGGACCGGGGTCTGGCCGGCGACGATCGGCAGCGTGTCGACGTTGGTCTGGCGACCGAGAATGGCCAGCTGCTCCTGCGCCGCCGGGCGGGCGACGTCGAGCGAGGCCATCAGCACCCTCTTCCGCTCGCGCTCCGAAAGGCGCTTGGCAAGCTTGGCGGTGGTGGTCGTCTTGCCCGAGCCCTGGAGGCCGACCATCATGATGACCGCCGGTGGATTGACGTCGAGGTTGAGCTCGGCGGTCTCCGCGCCGAGCATCGCGACCAGCGCATCGTTGACGATCTTGACGACCATCTGGCCAGGGGTGACCGAGCGGATCACTTCGGCGCCGACCGCGCGCTCCGTTACCTGGTCGACGAAGTCGCGCGCCACCGGCAACGCGACGTCCGCCTCGAGCAGCGCGACGCGCACCTCGCGCATCGCCGAGCGCACGTCGTCCTCCGACAAGGCGCCGCGGCCGCGGAGCTTGTCGAATACGCCGGACAGGCGATCGCTCAGTGACTCGAACATCCAAAACTCCTCAAGTCGATGGCCACAAAGCAAACGACGCCGGCGGGCAAAACCTCGCCGGCCAGCGTGTCCCGAAGGACGCCATCGATGTCATGTCCGTTAAGACGGGGCGGCCCCTACGGGAGAGGGGCGCAAAGGTCAAGGTTCAGCACGTACTGCTGCGATCGATCATGTCTCGTTCCCGCGGGCGTGCTGACCTGGTCGAGCGCTTCGCCGCCAAAAGAATGAGGCGGAAGGAAAGCGCCCCCGCGACTTCCCTCCCGCCTCTGGGGAGAAGCGGAAGGGCAGCAAACCCCTGTTTCTTCCGCCTCTGGGGAGATCAATCCTATGCCGCCGCCCCGCCTATGCGGAGGGACGGCGGCTACGCGGTACAGTCGGCTCGGGACCGATGACCGAATGGATTTGTTGTTGAAGCTCGGAGGCGCGCTTGCCTTGGCCAGGCAGGACGCTGCTGAAGTCCCCAAGTACCCGTTCACCGGCGACAGTATCTACCGGGATGACGCCCGTAAGCGCGCCGAACGGCAACAGCAGGCAGGTCGAAGCCGATGAATTTGTCATGGCGAACTCCCGAGCAATCTCGCCTCGACGCCATGCCTTTTGCAGCCATCGCGAGCCATGGCGAAAAGATGATTTTTTTCTGATTTCTCTCTGCTAGGCTACTTTCCAAAGGGGGATTGATGGCCGTTGATTTGGAGAAGGAGCCGCCGTTTGGTGTCGGCGGCGCTGCCATCGACCCCGTCTCCCGCGAAGCCCGATATGCCGGTGGCCAGGAACGGCTGCAGCCACAGACCCTCAAGGTGCTGATCGCGCTGGCTCGCCGCCGCAACCAGGTCGTGACCCGGCCCGAACTGGTCGATGACTGCTGGGACGGCAAGATCATCGGTGACGACGTCATCAACCGGTCGATCCTGATGCTTCGCCAGTTCGCCGAACGTGCCGGCGGCTTTTCGATCGAAACGGTACCGAAGACCGGCTACCGGCTGGTCGAAGACAAGGCCGCCGTTGCCGCGCCGCGGCGGCGCTGGCTCGCAGTCATTGGAGTGATCATATTGGCCGTGGTCGCCGCCACCGCCTTGTGGTGGCCGCGGCCGGGACCCAATGCCACGACCGTCGCGGTGGTTGCCGCCGACGGGTCGCAGGTGACCCAGCAATTGTCGCGCGGCCTGCTCACCCGTCTGGGCAGCCTTCAGGCGGCGAAGGATAATTCCATGAGACTGGTCGGCTCCTCCGGGCAGTCCGGCGGCACGGCGGATCTGATCTTCGAGGTGGGCGGCATTTCCAACCGCCGCATGACGGAAGCCAACGTCGTCCTGCTTTCCGGCAAGGATCGCTCGCTGCTCTGGTCAAAGGACTTCAGCCAGCCACCCGACAAGCTGGCCGACCTGGAACAGCAGCTGGCTTTCACCACGGGGCGGGTGCTGGACTGCGCGCTTGAAGGCCGGTCTGCCGAGGGCAAGCAGCTGCCGCTGGAGACATTCCGGCTTTACCTGAACGGCTGCGCGATCCTGGCCGACGCCTATCGCGTCGATCCTGCGCGGGTGATTCCGATATTCTCGCAAGTCGTGGCCCAGGCGCCGAAATTTGCTGCGGGATGGGGAAAGCTGATCCTCGCCGAAGCCCAATATGTGAATGTCGAAATCATTTTCTTCGACCGCAGGCCGGCGATCCCGGTCGAACAGCACATTGCCGCGGCGCGCAAGCTCGATCCCGATCTTCCGGAGGCGTTCGTCGCCGAATATCTGACGCTGCCGATCAGTGCGTTCGATGAACGGTTGCGACTCATCGAGCGTGCGACCGCCCGCCACCCGGATGACCCGGACCTGCTGGCCATCCGCGCCGAGTTCTTCCTGACCGTCGGCCGGTTGAACGAGGCCATCGACGCCGCCCGGCGGGCATATGAGCTCGATCCGTTGACGCCCGGGCTGGGCAACAACCTCATCCAGACGCTGGCCTACGCCGGCCGGACCGAAATGGCGGCGGAGGAGTTGAAGCGCGCCGAGCAGCTGTGGCCGGGCACGCTGACGCTGCGCGATGCCCGCTTCCGCTTTCACCTTCGCTACGGCGATCCGCGCGAAGCACTGGATATCGTGCGGTCCGAAGGCATCAGCCGGGAGTTCGAGGAATTCCTGGAGGCCCGGATCGATCCGACGCCCGCAAATATCGAGCGCGCCGTCAATGCCGTGCGGCAAGGTGGGACGACCAGCTCAAAGGCGATCAATGACCTTGCGCAATTGCTCGCCCAGTTCGGACGAGAAGATGAAGCATATCAGCTGATCATCGGATGGCAGCGAACGGACCAGGCCGGAGCGATGACCGGGATGCTGTTTCGACCCACCATGCGCGAGTTCCGAAGCGATCCCCGCTTCATGCGGGTGGCCGCCCATCTCGGTTTGCTCGCGCATTGGCAAGGCAGCGGCAAGTGGCCCGATTTCTGCTTCGAGCCTGACCTGGCTTATGACTGCAAGGCGGAGGCGGCCAAGCTCAAGGCAGCCAGGACCCGCTAGAACGCCTCGCCGCGCTCGATCACTTCACGCCCTTGGGCGGCCTCGGCCCCTTCCCGCCTGGACCACCCGGCCGATCAGGGCCACGGCGCCCCGGGCCCTTGCGCAGCTGGCGGCGGTCGGGCGGCCCGCGACGGTCGCGCTCCGGTACCCGGTCCATCGGCCGCGACTGCTGGACCTGCCCCTTGGGGCCCACCGCATAGCCTTCCTTCAACAGCTGGGTGAAGGCGGCGCGGACGCTTAGCGCGATCGAATCCTGGACCGGCTTGGGCAGGTCGGCGAAGGTCGTGTTGCGATGCACGCTCTGCAGGTCGCGCAGCACCAGGTTGGGCACGCCCTTGGACGCGGCCTTCATCGCCTCCAGCGCGTCGATCACCGCCGACAGGATGACCGATTGCATGACGTCGGACGCGGCTCTTTGCACCTTCACTCTCCTGTTTTCATGCGCGCGCGGTGGACTCGGCGCTAGTGGCTCCCTAATTCGGCGCGCGTGAAGCGGCAATTCCACAAGATGCACGGCCTTGGGAACGACTTTGTCGTGCTGGACGCGCGCAAGCAGCCAATCGCCATGACTCCCGCGCTGGCCAAGGCGCTCGCCGATCGCCAGACCGGCATCGGCTGCGACCAGTTGATCCTGCTGGAACCGTCCGACACGGCCGACCTCAAGATGCGCATATGGAACCATGACGGGGGCGAGGTGCAGAGCTGCGGCAACGCTTCGCGCTGCGTCGTGGCGCTGACCGGGGCGAAGACGCTGGAGACCGGCGGTGGGATCGTCGAGGGCGGAGAGTTTGGCGCGGAAGTGGAGGTCAGCCTGCCCCCACCGCGCTTCGCCTGGGACGAGGTGCCACTCAACTATCCGATGGATACGGCCAGCCTGCCGCTCGCATGGGGGCCGCTCGAACATCCGATGGCCCTCTCCGTCGGCAATCCGCACCTGGTGTTCTTCGTCGACAATCTTCATTCCATCGATCTGGTCGGCATCGGGCCTGCCATCGAACATGACCCGGCCTTCCCGGAGCGGATCAACATCAATGTCGCCCGGATCGACGGCGAGGGCGAGCTCACGCTGCGCACCTGGGAACGCGGCGCGGGAATGACCATGGCCTGCGGCACCGGGGCCTGCGCCACGGCGGTCGCGGCGATCGCCCAGAAGAAAGCAACCTCTCCTGTCCGTGTCCATATGCGCGGGGGCACGCTCACCATCAGCTGGGCGCCGGACGAACCGATTCGCATGCGCGGCACCGCCACGCACGTCTTCAAGGGCGAGATTGACCTGGAGGCCTTCGCCTGATGGCCGAAACGATCACCCTCGGCTGCCGGCTGAACTTCGCCGAGAGCGAGGCGATGCGCGTCCTGGCGGGCGACGACGCGATCATCGTCAACAGCTGTGCGGTAACCAATGAGGCGGTCCGCCAGACCCGGCAGGCGATCCGCCGCGCCCACCGCAAGACGCCCGGCAAGCGGATCATCGTCACCGGCTGCGCCGCCCAGCTCGATCCGCTGGCCTTCGCCGCGATGCCGGAGGTGGCCCGAGTAGTGGGCAATGCGGACAAGTATAGGGCCGAGGCATTTGTCCTGACCCGTCACCCCGGTCTTGAGCCGGGGTCCACCTTCCTTTCGGAAAATGGGAAGAGCAGATGGATCCCGGATCAAGTCCGGGATGACAAGGTCTGGGTCTCCGACGTCATGGCGGCACCCGTGCCGCCGGTCGCTGCGGGCTTTCTTGCGCGGGTGCGCAGCTTCGTCGCCGTCCAGACCGGCTGTGATCATCGCTGCACCTTCTGCTCCATCTGGCAGGCGCGCGGGACGAGCCGCTCATTGCCTTATGGCGCCGTCCGCGACGCGGTGGTGCGCGAACTGGATGCGGGGGCAAGGGAGATCGTACTCACCGGCGTCGACATCACGAGCTACGAGGGCGGGCTCGGCTCGCTGTGCCAGCACCTGCTGGCCGACTTGCCCCACCTCAAGCGCCTGCGCCTTTCTTCGCTCGACAGTATCGAGATCGACGAGCCGCTGATGGAGCTGGTCGCGGGCGAGCCGCGCCTCCTCCCCCACTTCCACCTCTCGCTGCAGGCCGGGGACGATTTGATTCTCAAGCGGATGAAGCGCCGGCACAGCCGGGCCCAGGCGGTCGCCACGGTCGAACGGCTCAGGAAGGCACGCGCCGATGTCACCATCGGTGCCGACCTGATCGCCGGCTTCCCGACCGAAAGCGAGGAGGCCGCGCAGAACACGCTCCGGCTGCTCGACGATTGCGACATCGTCGCCGCGCATGTCTTCCCCTTCTCGCCGCGGCCCGACACGCCGGCGGCGCGCATGCCGCAGCTGGAGCGGGAACTGGTCAAGGCGCGGGCGGCCCGACTCCGTCAAATGTCCGAAGATCGTCGGTCCCGCTGGCTCGACGGCCTGATCGGTACCCGCCAAACGGCGCTGGTCGAAAATCGCGAGAAGGGCCATTGCGACGGCTTCGCCCCGATCCATATTGCGGGTTCCAGTCGCGGCGACCTTGGCACCGCCAGGGTCATCGGCCGCAATGAAGATCATCTTATCGGGACATTTGAATGAGTTGGCTCGAACGCCTGACCGGCGGCTTCAAGAAGACAGCGGACCGCCTGGGCGAAAATCTGAGCGGGCTCGTCAAGGAACAAGCGCTCGACACCGCGACCCTCGACGACATCGAGGAAGCGCTGATCGCCTCCGACCTGGGACCCGAGGCATCGAAGCGCATCCGCAATACGATCGCTGCCCGGCGTTACGAGCATCTGGACGAGCGCGGACTTCGTACCATCCTGGCCGAGGAGATCGAGAAGATCCTCGCGCCGGTCGCCAAGCCGTTGGATGTCTGGGGTTTCCCCCGGCCGCACGTCATCCTGGTGATCGGGGTCAACGGGTCCGGCAAGACCACCACCATCGGCAAGCTTGGCCACCTGCTGCAGGAACAGGATTATGGCGTCATGCTGGCCGCCGGCGACACGTTCCGCGCCGCGGCCATCGAACAGCTCAGGATCTGGGGGGCAAGGATCAATGCGCCGGTCATCTCCGGCAAGGAGGGCGGCGACGCGGCCGGCATCGTCTATGACGGGGTCAAGCAGGCGACCGCCACCGGCATCGACGCGCTGATCGTCGACACGGCCGGGCGGCTGCAGAACAAGGCGCACCTGATGGAGGAACTGGCCAAGGTCCGCCGCGTGCTCGGCCGCCTCAATCCGGAAGCGCCGCATGACGTCATTCTCGTCCTCGATGCGACCACCGGCCAGAATGCCTTGAACCAGATCGAGGTGTTCGCTCGCGACGCCGGAGTGACCGGCCTGGTCATGACCAAGCTCGACGGCACGGCGCGTGGCGGCGTGTTGGTCGCTGCGGCGGAGAAGTTCGGCATGCCGATCCACGCCATCGGCGTCGGCGAAGGAGTTGATGATTTGCGACCGTTTGATCCACGCGCGGTCGCCCGCGCCATCGCGGGGTTGCCGGCATGAAGGTCGCCAGGGGCAAGGAACCGGGCGGGACGGCGCGGCTGCTGATCGACATCGGGCCGCTGCTGGTCTTCTTCCTCGTCAATTTCCTGGCGCCGGTGCCGGGACCCCTGAAGATATTCGTCGCGACCGGCGCATTCATGGTGGCAATGGTCGCCGCGCTCTGCTTTGCCGCGATCCGCTATCGCTACGTCTCGCCGCTGCTGCTTTTTTCGGCGGTGATGGTGCTGGTGCTCGGCGGCCTGACCATCTGGCTGCACAACGAAACCTTCATCAAGATCAAGCCGACGATCTACTATGCGCTGGTCGCCGGGCTGCTGGCCTTCGGGCTCGCCACTGGCCGGCCGTTGCTGAAGGCGGTGCTGGGAAGCTCCTATCCCGGTCTCGACGAGGAAGGGTGGCGGAAGCTCACTCTCAATTGGGCGATTTTTTTCGCGGCAATGGCCGTGGTCAACGAGGCCGTCTGGCGCAATAGCTCGACCGATTTCTGGATTGCCTTCAAACTTTGGGGAGTCATTCCTGCGACCCTGTTGTTTGCCGTTGCCAACGTGCCAATGCTGATGCGCCATGGCCTTTCGACCGACCAGGGCAAACCCGCCGAACCCGGACCAGTGGAATGAGTGACGCAATCATTCGCATCGAGGGGCTGAGGAAGGCCTATGCCAACGGCGTCGAGGCGCTAAAGGGTGTCGATCTCGACATCCGCAAGGGCGAGATCTTCGCCCTGCTTGGACCGAACGGCGCCGGCAAGACGACACTCATCAATATCGTTTGCGGCATCGTCACCGCGACCGGCGGCGAAGTGCAGGTCGACGGCAGGAACTGGCTGCACGACTTCCGCCGGGTCCGGACCCGCATCGGTCTGGTGCCGCAGGAACTGACCACCGATGCATTCGAAAGCGTCTGGGCGACAGTCAGCTTTTCCCGCGGCTTGTTCGGCAAGCCGCGCAACGACCAGAAGGTCGAGGAAATCCTGAAGCGCCTGACCTTATGGGACAAGCGCAAGTCGGAGATGCGCGAGCTCAGCGGCGGCATGAAGCGCCGCGTGATGATCGCCAAGGCCCTGGCCCATGAGCCTGACATATTGTTCCTCGACGAGCCCACCGCCGGCGTCGACGTCGAGCTGCGCCGCGATATGTGGGAATTGGTGCGCAAGCTTCGCGCCGATGGCACCACCATCATCCTCACCACCCACTATATCGAAGAGGCGGAGGAAATGGCCGACCGGGTCGGCGTCATCCGCAAGGGGGAGCTGGTCGCGCTGGGCGACAAGAAGGCGCTGATGGCGCAAATGGGCCAGCGGACGCTCAAGATCACGCTGGACGAGGCGATTGCGGAGATCCCTGCCGGGCTGGCGGAATGGGGCCTGGCGCTGGAGGATGAGGGGCACACCCTCTGCTACCGGTTCGACAGCCATGCCGAGCATACCGGCATCCCGCAGCTGATGCGGCGGCTTGACGAGCTTCATGTCGGCTACAAGGACCTGGCGACGCACCAGTCGAGCCTAGAGGACATCTTCGTCAGCCTGGTCCATGAGGAGCGAGCCGCATGAATTTCCAGGGCGTCAAATCCATCTACCGGTTCGAAATGGCGCGCTGGGGCCGTACCTTGTGGCAAAGCCTGGTGACTCCGGTCATCACGACCTCGCTCTATTTCCTGGTGTTCGGCTCGGCCATCGGCAGCCGGATGAGCGACATGGCCGGGATTCCGTTCGGCAGCTTCATCGTGCCGGGCCTCATCCTCCTGTCGGTGCTCACCCAGGCGATCATGAACGCCAGCTTTGGTATTTTCTTTCCAAGGTTTACCGGCACGATTTACGAGATTCTCTCAGCACCGCTTTCGCCGCTGGAGACGGTCACCGCCTATGTCGGCGCCGCCGCGACCAAGGCGGTCATCCTGGCGCTGGTGACGCTTGCCACCGCGACCCTGTTCGTCGACGTCTGGATCGCGCATCCGCTGCTGATGCTCATCTTCCTGATCGTCATTTCGATCGGCTTTTGCCTGCTTGGCTTCGCGATCGGCATCTGGGCCAAGAATTTCGAGCAACTGCAGGTCATTCCGCTGCTCGTCGTGACACCACTCACCTTCCTTGGCGGGGTGTTCTACTCTGTAGGATCGATCGCCGAGCCCTGGCGCACCGTGACACTTTTGAATCCGGTGCTCTATCTTGTCGCGGGCTATCGCTGGACCTTTTTCGGGGTCAGCGATGTCCCGCTATGGTCGAGCCTGGCGGTGATGGCGGCGTCGATCCTGATACCGTTCGCCGCCATCGTCTGGATCTTCAGGACAGGCTATCGGCTGAAATCTTAGCGCCCTCCTGGTCGGCGCGGCTAACGCCCTTGCCGTCCAGGTTTTGGGCGACGAAATCCCAGTTGACGATATTCTCCAGCACCGACTTCACGAACTTCGGGCGGTCGTTGCGATAGTCGATGTAATAGGCATGTTCCCACACATCGACCGTCAGCAGCGGCGTCATGCCATGCACCGCCGGGGTGTCGGCGTCGTGGAGCGACGCCACTTCGAGCTTTCCGTTGTTGAGGATCAGCCAGCCCCAGCCGCTGCCGAAATGGCCGACGCTTTCCTTGGTCAGCGCGTCGAGCAGGGGCCCCTCGCCCCCGAAATCGGAATTGATCATTTCCCTGAGCTTGCCGGATGGGCGCGTCGATCCTGCCGGCGCGAGGCATTGCCAGAAGAAGCTGTGGTTCCAGATCTGCGCCGCATTGTTGAAAAGTGGCTTGTTGCCCCGATCATGCGCCGCGCGGACGACCCTGACCAGCGAGGCCTGCGCCAGGTCCGTTCCGCCAAGCAATTCATTGACCTTGGTGACGTAGGCGCGGTGATGCTTCCCATGGTGAAATTCAAGCGTCTCCGGGGACATATGGGGGTCGAGCGCCTTTGGGTCGAACGGAAGTGCGGGCAGCGAAAACGACATCTTGGTCTCCAGAATCCGGGTGGAACGACAGTCCAACGATCTGCAGGCCCACATGCTCCGTTGTCAGCGGCCCAACACTTGCCCCGTGGCCCTCAAGGGTCGTAACAGGCCTGGTACCAGTCAGGCGGATGCGACCGCCATCCGATAGGGGGAAGCATGGGAAAGATACTCGAAAACCTGAACCTCGTTCTGCTGATCGGCCTGTTCGCGGCGATCGCATTGATGATGGCGCCATATTATGCGCCGGCGACCATGGCCATCGGCATCCTGCAGTGGCTCCACGTCTTCTTCGGCGTGCTGTGGATCGGCCTGCTCTACTATTTCAACTTCGTGCAGATCCCGACCATGCCGGAAATTCCCGCGGAGCTAAAGCCGGCCGTCGGCAAGCATATCGCGCCCAAGGCGCTGTTCTATTTCCGCTGGGGCGCGGCCTTTACGGTGCTGACCGGCCTGATCCTCGCCTATCTCTATGGCGAGGAAAAAGCGCTGCTGCTCAATGATCCGTCGAACCGGCTGATCGGCATCGGCATGTGGCTGGCGCTGATCATGGCATTCAACGTCTGGTTCATCATCTGGCCGAACCAGAAAAAGGCGCTCGGCCTCGTCGAAGCCGATGACGCCACCAAGGCCAAGGCGGCGCGGACGGCCATGCTGACCAGCCGGATCAACACATTGCTGTCGATCCCGATGCTGCTGGCGATGACGACATTCCGGTAGGAAATGCCGGCTACAGGGGCTCTCCACGCCAACGACCCGGCGGGCCCCTCTCCGGCTAATTGCTGACAGTCAACTCATGGCGCTTCATCGCATGGCGAAGCTGGTCATAACTGAGACCCAGGGCCGCGGCGGTCGTGCGCTGGTTGAAGCGATTCCTGGCCAGCGCGTCCTCCAGCAGCGCTTTCTCATACGCCGCAACCGCGCCGCGAAGGTCATCGGTGGACGCCGGCAACTCGGCGACCGTCGCTGGCTCTGCGGCAGCGGGCTGCGAGTGCCCCGCATGCGCTGCCACTTCGACAGCGCCAGCCGGGTCGTGATTGAGCACCCACGGCGAGGCAAAGGGATCAAATTGGATCGAGTCGATCTCACGTTCGGGGTCTTCCGCCCGATACACGGCCCGTTCGACCACATTACGCAGCTCCCGCACATTGCCAGGCCAGCCATAGGCCTCGAGCTCCGCCAGCGAACGGTCGGAAAAGCCCGGCCAGTTGGGCCAGTCCAGTTCAGCAGCCATGCGCCGCCCAAAATGCTCGGCCAATAAGCCCACGTCGCCCTTGCGCGCCCGAAGCGGCGGCAGCGTCACCACTTCGAACGAAAGCCGGTCGAGAAGGTCGGCGCGAAATCGGCCTTCCCGCACCAGCCTGGGAAGGTGTTCGTTTGTCGCGGCGACGATCCGCACGTCAACCTCGATCGGCTTGGATGCACCGATGCGAGTCACCTCGCCATATTCAACTGCGCGGAGCAGCCGATCCTGCGCCGGTGAGGATAAGGTTGCCAGCTCGTCGAGGAACAGCGTTCCGCCGTCCGCTTCCTCGAACCGCCCGTGACGGGTCTTGGCCGCGCCGGTAAAGCTGCCGGCCTCATGACCAAACAGCTCGGCCTCAATCAGGTTTTCAGGCAATGCCGCGCAGTTCATCGTCACCAATGGGCCAGCCCAGCGAGTGGAAAGGTGATGCAGCCGCTCGGCAATCAGCTCCTTGCCCGTGCCACGCTCGCCGATTACCAGCACCGGCCGATTGAGCGGCGCGGCACGGCTCGCCCGCTCCACCGCGTCGAGAAAGGCCAGGCTTTGCCCGACGAACTGATTGGCCCGTTCCATCTGCCAATATGTGGTGTTAAATCCCACCAAGTGGCAAGATGTTTTGCTCTGTCGTTGGTCGAAAATTGGCTGTTTTTGCTGATTTCCAAGGATAGGGGATTTCTGGCATAAATCCTGCAAAGAATTATTCGACAGGACAATGCTATCTGGAGTGCTCGATGGGCATTTTCTCCCGGACACGGGACATTTTCGCAGCCAACTTTACCGAGCTGCTCGACCGCGCCGAAGATCCAGCGCGGATGATTCGCATGATCATCCTCGAAATGGAGGAGACGCTGGTTGAGGTTCGCGCCTCGGCCGCGCGCTCGATTGCCGACAGCAAGGAAATGAAGCGTGCGCTGGTTCGGCTTGATGAGCTGCAGTCGAGCTGGACCGAAAAGGCCGAATTGGCACTTAGCAAGGATCGCGACGATTTGGCCAAGGCGGCGCTGATCGAGCGCCAGAAGGCAGCGGACATGGCCGACGGCCTTCGTGACGAGCTTGCTTCGATCGAAGAGACGCTGAAGGGCTATGAGGCGGATATTGCCAAGCTCCAGGGCAAGTTGCGCGAGGCAAGGGCGCGCCAGAATGCGATCGCTAACCGGATCGAGAGCGCGGTCACCCGCGCCCGCACCAGGGAAATGCTCAACGGGAGCCGCACGGAAGATGCATTCTCGCGCTTCGAGCAGCTTGAGCGCCGCGCCGACTTCGCAGAGGGTCGCGCCGACGCGTTGGGAATGACGGGGCCGAAAAGCCTTGAAGAGGAAATCGCGGAGCTTCGCGCGACCGACAAGATCGATGCGGAGCTGGAAGCCATGAAGGCGGCGCTCAAGGCCAAGGGGGCATAAGTGGACGAATTTATTCCGGTCGTTGCAATCGTTACGCTGTTCATTGGCCTGCCTTGGCTGGTCTTTCATTACATCACGCGATGGAAAACCGCGGCAACATTGTCGGGTTCGGACGAGAAATTGCTCGACGAATTGCATGACGCGGCGCGGCGCCTGGACGATCGCCTGCAGACAATCGAGCGGATCATGACCGCCGAAAATCCGAACTGGCGCCAGCAAAGCCTGCCCGAGCCGAGCCGCCAGCGCCTGCTGACGGACGAGGAGACGACGCGATGAGCACGCAGCCTCCGAGCCGGACCAAATTTTATC
>DASTOV010000098.1:0-20709 GCA_035720125.1 Sphingomicrobium sp.
GTGCCCACTTCCTCGAAACGCAATGGCGGCAGGTTGACCTCGCCGGTGACCTTGCCAAACTTGCGGGCCGCGATCTGGTCGATCTCGAAACCGGGAAAGGCCTCCAGCTCGCGATAGCGTTTCTCCGGGCGGTTATCGACATAGTTGTTGCGGAAGCTGCCGAAATAGAGCGCGCCGAGCGGGCTGTCGGAATCCCCGCCGACGATGCCGGCCTGCGCATATCCCCAAACCGAGCTGTTCGACCAGGGCAACGGAACGCCATAATCGATGCCGCCCCAAAGCCGGGGAAAGCTGTCGCCCTCCGCATGGTCGATGCCACTGACCAGGCGCCAGGCGATGCCTTTTTCATGATCGACCCCGCCCAGCGCGCTGGTCGTGTTGGTGTAGCGGACGCCGACCTCGGCCGAATAAATGTCCTCGGGGCTTGGGATGTTCTGCGCGGAGGGCAGCTGCTCGAGCCCCCAATAGCCGGCGACGCTGCCGAACAGGTTGAGCTGTCGCGGCGGGTCGTAGATCGTCGCCTTGTCGTAGCTGACGATGAAGGCATCGCCCTTGCGGCTGCGCAAGACCGGGCCGGCGAGGTCGTAGACGTCGGCGTCGTCGTGCCAGTAGCGCAGCGTCCAGTATAGCGTCTTGTACTGGATGTCGGCGTGCAGCCGCTCGCCATCCTCGATTCCGTCCCACGGCGAAATGCTCAGCGCCGCGCTCAACTGGTGGAACTGCAGCGGATCCTCGAAATGCAGGAAATAGCCAACGGTCGGCTTCTGCTTATAGCCCTCGACGATGGGATAGGCTGCCGACAGCTTCATCCGAGGCGTCGCCTTGTACATGCTGCGCTTCTTGACGAGCGGGTCCAGGTCGACCTTGGCCGGCGATCCGACCCCCCATTCCTTCAGCTCCGGGTGGGCATTGATGACCTTCGTCCCCAGGAATTCGATCGTTCCCAGATCGTCCTTTTTCTCCGGTCGGATCAGCGACGGGCTCAAGCCCTGCCCGGTGAATTCATAGACGAGCAACTGGCCGTCGGGACGCAGCATCGGCCGGAAAAATCCGGTCGAGGCGTTGGACAGCACGTCATATTTTTGCGTGGCGATGTCGAACCGGAAGACGTTCGACACGCCGGTATAATAGCTGGTGCCGTAAAGCGACTTGCCGTCGGGCGAGAAGGTGAAGCCTTCCGGCGTGGACGGAGGCAGGTCGAGCCGCGCGACTTCCTCAAGCATGCCGCTCTCTTCGAGGACCTGCATCTGCCAAACCCTGACCGACTGGGTGCCGCTGATCTCTCCGTAGCTGGCCGAGATCAGCGATCCGTCCGGCGAAATATCGAGATCGAACGGCGTGATGCCATAGTCGAAGGTGTGGATCTGGTTGAATCCCGCATAGGGCGGCGGAATGCGGACGATCGTCGCATAGCCGTTCTGGTGGCGGATGCCCCAGATCGACTTGTCGCGTGGGTTGACCACCAGGTCGCCGATGCGCGCATCGCGGAGCAGCATCCGCTTCTTTCCCGTATCGACATCGATTTCCATGACGTCGCGGAAAGCGCGGTTGTCGTCGACATAATAGGCCTTCCGGCTGTCGGGATCGAAGGCGACGCTGGTCACGAAATAGAGCATCATCCCCTTGAGGTCGGCCAGCCGACGCAGTTTGCCGGTCGCAAGGTCCATCGTGCCGATGAAGCCGATCTGCCCGGGAAAGCGGAATGCCGCCACAAGGCGGTTGGTCCGCTCATCGACATAGCCGCGCGACATGGAGCCCAGTCCGCGCCTGCTCAAATGCTGTACCTCGGTCAGCGGATAGGCCGACAGCCTGGCGAGGTTTTCCTGCTGGAACACGCGTTCCCACGCGTGCCAGTCGCTCCACGCATCATCCAGCTTCTTGCCGAACACGCGGTGGAACTGCGATGCATAAAAGGCGGCGCTGTTTTCGTCTCTCCTGAGCCACAGCATGACCTTTTCCGGCCCATAGGTCAGCGCCAGCCAGGAGAAGAAGCGCGTGCCATAGAGATAGTCGTTGGCGCCAATCTGGAAATCGACGACGATTCCCTCGCTCTCAAGGCCCAGGGGAGAATATAGCTTGTCGTCGTCGCGGATCTTGGCGCGGAACACCATTTCATCATAGCCGCCCTGCGCCCGCCCCAGGCCGCCCGCCATCCATGTCTCAAAGAATACCGCTGAACCTTCCGCATACCAGCGCGGGATATTGTTCCGGGGCGTCGTCAGGTAGTTGTAGAGAATAGATTCAGGATGCTCCTGGATGGGCATTGGCTTGCCGCCCAGGAATTTCCGCCAGAAGGCGTCCCTTCGATTCCATGCGTCCAGCGTCGCAACATGCGCCAGTTCATGGTTGATCAAGGTGTAAAACCGCTCGCCCGGCGTGAACGTTTCCATGCGCTGCGACACCGGCGCGACATCCAGCAGCACTCCATTGTTGGGCGACGCGCGGGCCGCCGCATTGCCATGGTCGCTGAAGTCCTTGATCAGGACCGTCGTGCGATCCCACGGCTCCCACTGAAACCGATCCTTGTGCCATTCGATCGCATTTTCGAAAGCCCTGGCGACATAGGGCGTCAGATAGGTCTGCAGTGGATCGAAATAGAGCAGCAGCTGGTTGTCGGTCTCGATCGTGGACAGCGGGATTCCACCAGCATCGGGGGGCGAGCGCTTGGGCTCTTCGACTGTCGGCTCCTCGTCGGGAAGCGGCACGACCGGCGGCTCGAGTTCGGTAGCCTCCCTGGGTACCTCTTCTAGCGAGGTCGTGTCCGGCGGCGGCAAGGGCTCCTGTTGCACCTGAGCCCATGCCCCGCCCGCCATGCCCGCAAGGCAAAGCGCCGCCGCCTGTCTTGCCCAGCGCCCGTTACGGCGCGCGCGTCCTCCTGCCATCACCCCCCTTTCGGGCCACCCGGTGGCCCGCTGACGCTACTGCTTCGACAGGTTGGTCGCGAAGTTGGCGTCCTTCATCGCGGCAGCGAACGACGGATTCGCCGCGAGCGACTGGAACGCCTGCATGCCCTGCAATGCGTTGAACGCATTGGCATTGGCCGCCAGCGCCTGCAGCGCATTGGCGTTATTTGCGACCGCCGCGAACGCCGCCGGATTGGCCGCCATCGCCGCAAAGGCTTGCGGATTGGCTGCCATGGCCTGGGCCGCCCGGGCATTGAATTGCCCCTGTGCAGCCATCAGCGCAGCGGCGGAGGCGGCGTTGAACGCCTGGGCAGCCTGCGCCGCCGATGAGAGCGCATTCACATTGGAGGCCAGCGACTGGAAGGCAGCCGCATTGCTGGCCATCGACTGCAGCGCCTGCAGGTCCGTCGCAGCCTTGAAGGCGGCCGGGTTGGAAGCGAGCGCCTGGAAGGCGTCGGCCCGCCTGGCGATTGCCTGGAAGGCACCGGCCTCTCGCGATATCGCCGCCATCGCATTGGCGTCACGCCCGAGCGCCTGGAACGCCGCCACCTGGCCGGACATGGCCTGGAATGCCGCCGGGTTGGCGGCCGCCGACTGGAAGGCGTTGGGATTGCCCGCGAACTGGGCGAAGGCGCCGGGGTTCCGGATGATCGCCGCAAAGGCTCCCGGATGCTTGCCAAACGCCGCAAACGCCTGGGGATAGCTTGCCACGGCCTGGAAGGCTTGCGGCTGCGATGCCAACGCATTGAAGGCGTTGGCATTGGCTGCCATGGCCGCGGCTGCCTGCTGGGCATTTGCCTGGCTCAGATTGGCATTGAACGCGGCGGCACTCCTTGCCGCGACCGACAATGCCTGAACGTTGCTGGCGAGAGACTTGAATGCGTCGGCATTGGCCGCCATCGCTTGGAATGCCTGAGCGTTGCTTTGCAGCGCCTGCATCGCCTTGGGGTCGCGCCCCAGCGCCTGGAACGCCGCCGCCTGGCTCGACATCGCCTGCATGGCCGCCGGATTGGCCGCCGCCGCCTGGAATGACTTGAAGTCCTTGCTAAAGCCCGCAAAGGCGTTCGGGTTGCTGGCGATCGAAGCGAACGCCTGCGGATGCCGCGCCAGCGCATCAAACGCAGCGCCATACCTCGCCATGACCGCAAACGCTTGCGAATTGGCGGCGTTGGCGTTGGCCGCCCTGGACGCCACTGCCTGCGCGGCATTCAAGGTCGCCATAAATGCCGACCGGTCCTTGGCCAGCCCCGTAAAGGCCTGCGGATTGGCGGCGATCGCCGCCATCGCCACGCTGTTCTGGGCCAGCGCCGCAAAGCCTGGATGCCCCGCAAGCTCCCGGAAATTGGGATTTTTCGACATCACCTCAAAGGCATCTGTCTGCATCAGCTTCGGAATTGACGTATCCCCGAGTGTCACGTCGCCTTCGCCGACCTGCGACGACACATAGCGTTGGGCCGGGGCGATGGTGCCCTCGGTCGGCCCCAGCGGCGGATAAACGCGGCCCAGTCCATAGGCCGCAACCGCAACAGCGATAACCGCTGCGCCGGTGACGAAATATTTCTTGTTGCTGGTGGATTGGCTTGATTCGATCGTAGTCACGTCGCACCCCCTCGCGGTGAAACCAACTGTCATGGTCCCCCTGCCCCACGCAGTGAGACCAACCGTCATGGTCCCACTGCCGACGCAGCGAGACCAATCCACCATGATTTACTTTTGCTTAACCAGAGTCAATGAACCTATACTCAGATTATTGATTTATATAGATAAAGATTCTTTCGCTTGGTCGCGCGGATGGCCAAATCCCGCAAAGATGGTGTTCCGACTCGGGGAGTTTCCCAACCATATCGCACGCCCGAATTTCTTCCGCCCTCGGGGCGTATTGCGTGCATCGGGATTGGGCGCGTTCAGCCTTCGTTGGCGTAGGTTTCCAGCTCGTCGCCGACAATCTTCACGACGTGGATGACGTTTGTCGAACCGGAGGTCTTGAACGGCACGCCGGCCATGATCAGCACGCTGTCACCGCCCTTCGCCAGCTGGTGCCGGAGCGCCATCCGCTTGGCCTTGCCGACCATTTCCTCGAAATTGTTGACGTCACGGGTGTGGACGGCATGGACGCCCCACTGCAGGCCCAGCCGTCGTGCCACCTTCATGCTCGCGGTCATCGCCAGGGTCGGCACCTGAGCGCGCTCGCGGGCAATGCGGCGGGCGGTCGATCCCGACGAGGTGTAGCAGGCCATTGCCCTCGCCCCGATGATCTTGACGATCTGCGCGGCGCTTTCCGAAAGCGCGTCTGCGGTGGTCGCTTCCGCCGGCGTCTCGGTAAAGTGGATGCGGGCGGAATAGACCGGATCCGCCTCGACGCTCCGCCCAATCTTGTCCATCATTGCCACCGCCTCGATCGGGAAGGCGCCGGCGGCGCTTTCGGCCGACAGCATGACCGCGTCCGCGCCTTCATAGATGGCATTGGCGACGTCGCTGACTTCGGCCCGCGTCGGGGTCGGCGAAACGATCATCGATTCCAGCATCTGGGTCGCGACCACCACCGGCTTGCCCGCCTGCCGGGCAGCCGCGACAATCCGGTTCTGTAGCGGCGGAACGCCTTCCGGCGGCAGCTCGACGCCCAGGTCGCCGCGCGCGACCATGACCGCGTCGGCCAGGTCCAGTATCTCGCCCAGGCGCTCGATTGCTTGCGGTTTCTCGATCTTGGCCAGCAGTGCCGCCTGGTCGCCAACCAGTTCGCGCGCCTCGGCGACGTCCTCGGGCCGCTGGACGAAGGACAGGGCGATGAAATCCGCGCCCTGCTCCAGCGCGAACTGCAGGTCGCCGCGGTCCTTCTCCGTCAGCGCCGGGATCGGCACCAGCACGTCGGGAACGTTGACGCCCTTGTTGTTGCTGACCTTGCCGCCGACCTCGACCACCGCGGCGATCTGGTCCTTTTTCACCGCTGCGACGCGCAGCCGCACCTTGCCGTCGTCGATCAGCAGCCTCGTGTCCTTCCTCACCGCCTCGAACAACTCGGGGTGGGGCAGCTCGACCCTGGTGGCATCGCCCGGCGTCTCGTCCCGATCCAAAACGAACATCTGGCCGGTCACGAGCTCGGCCGAACCACCCTTGAACTTGCCGACGCGAAGCTTCGGACCCTGAAGGTCGAACAGGATCGTCGTGGGCCGATGGAGAGCCTTCTCCAGCCCGCGAATCGCCTCGACAAGCTTGGCCTTCTCGGCCTGGCTGCCGTGGCTCATGTTGATGCGGAAGGCGTCGGCGCCCGCCTCCACCAGCGCGCGGATCATGTCCGGGCTCGATGATGCCGGTCCCAGCGTTGCCAGGATCTTCACCTTCCGCGCGCGCGGTTTCAGCATGTTCACCCCGTTTCCCTGCACCCGGCTTCGCCATAGCGGTTCGACCGGTTCGTTCAACCGGCTTGAGGCGGGCCGAGCGCTCGCCTAGTGAACCGCCTCGATTTGACATTCGCATCAGATTCGAAAGGGCGGGACCAGCATGAGTGAAGGAAATGTCGCGGCGGACCAGCTGCGGCTGTTCATCGAGCGTATCGAGCGGCTTGAAGAGGAAAAGAAGGGCATCGCCGACGACGTGAAGGACGTCTACGCCGAGGCCAAGGCCAATGGCTATGACAGCAAGACGATGCGCAAGATCGTCGCGCTCCGAAAAATGGAAAAGCACGCCCGCGACGAGGCCGATGCGCTGCTCGAAACCTATCGCAACGCGCTGGGACTGCACTAAAAGGCAGGACAAATGAGGGGACTCTATTCGGGGTCCCCCAAAAGTACCATTTTTTGGGGTTCAAATGGCAGGTCATTCCAAGTTCAAGAACATCATGCACCGCAAGGGCGCGCAGGACAAAAAGCGCTCGGCGATGTTTTCCAAGCTCAGTCGCGAAATCACGGTCGCCGCGAAGATGGGCCTGCCCGACCCTGACATGAATCCGCGCCTGCGCGCAGCGGTGCTCGCCGCCAAGGCCCAGTCGATGCCCAAGGACAATATCCAGCGGTCGATCGACAAGGCCGTGAAAGGCGAGGGCGAGAATTATGAGGAGATCCGCTACGAGGGTTTCGGCCCCGGCGGCGTCTCGATCATCGTCGAGGCGCTCTCCGACAACCGCAACCGGACCGCGACCAACGTCCGCACCATCTTCTCCAAGAATGGCGGCAATCTCGGCGCGTCTGGCTCGGTCAGCCATGGCTTCGATCGCATGGGCCTGATCGAATATGGAGCCGCTGCCGGAGATGCGGACAAGGTCCTGGAAGCGGCGATCGAGGCCGGGGCCGACGATGTCCAGAGCGATGACGAGGGCCATGAGATCTGGACCTCCATCGATACGCTCCATGAAGTCGCCAAGTCTCTCGAAGGCGCGCTGGGCGAGGCGGACGCGGTCAAGCTCGGCTGGAAGCCGCAGAACGACACCGTTGTGAATGGCGACGATGCCGAGAAGTTGATGAGGCTGATCGACGCGCTGGAAGAGGACGACGACGTCCAGACGGTCTGGGGCAATTATGACGTCCCCGACGAGGAGCTTGCCAAACTTGCTTGATCCCCTCCCCTTCAGGGGAGGGGCAGGGGTGGGGAACGACGCTGATTCAACAAGCTCATCTTCTCGATCGGGCCAGACGTCTTCGCAACGGCTCGACACCGTTCGAGGCACAGCTTTGGCGCCATATCAGCCGCTCGCAACTCGGTTACAAATTTCGCCGACAGCAAGTCATTGGCAATTGCATTGTCGACTTTTTCTGTCCGCAAAAGGGACTGATAATCGAAATTGATGGCGACACACATGATGCCGGCCGAGACGCAATCCGGGATGCTGTCAACGCGCATGCAGGCTATGACACAATCCGTTTCTCAAATGCCGATGTGGGGAAGAATTTGGATTCAGTATTGCAGGCCATCTTGACCAGGCTGGAATCGCTGCCGGATCGTTGGCCCCACCCCTGCCCCTCCCCTGAAGGGGAAGGGAAATCATGATCATCCTCGGCCTTGACCCCGGTCTCGCAACGACCGGCTGGGGTTTGATTCAGGCCGAAGGCAATCGACTCAGTCACATCGCCAACGGCCAGCTCAGGACCGATGCCTCGGAGAGCCTGCCCAAGCGCCTGTCACACCTCGCGTCCCAACTCGAAGCGCTGCTCGCCGACCGCGCCCCCGATGCAGCCGCGGTCGAGGAAATTTTCGTCAACAAGAATCCCCAGTCGACGTTGAAGCTCGGCCAGGCGCGGGGCGTCGTGCTGATGGTCGCTGCTCGATCGGAACTCGATGTCGGTGAATATGCGGCGCGACTGGTCAAGAAGGCGGTCGTCGGGAATGGCAATGCGCAAAAGGCGCAGGTCCACGCCATGGTCCAGCGGCTGCTACCCGGTGCCAGCATCGCCGGGCCCGACGCCGCCGATGCGCTGGCGGTGGCGATCACCCACGCGCACCATCTGGCTACGGCCCGGCGGGTCCCCTAACTCGTGGTTCCCGCGAAAGCGGGGATGACGAAATCGAATTTCGTTGCTCTACTGACTCAATGATCGCCCGCCTCCACGGAGTCCTCGCAGAGACCAGCGCCGACAGCGCGATCGTCGATGTTCATGGCGTCGGCTATCTGATCCAGGCCAGCGCGCGCACGCTGGATGCGCTGGGGCCGATCGGCGGCGACGTCATAATCCTGACCGAACTGCAGGTACGCGAGGACGGATGGACCCTGTTCGGCTTCGGCTCGGCGGCCGAGCGCGAAGCCTTCCGCGCATTGACCAGCGTGCAGGGTGTCGGGGGCCGCGTTGCGCTGGCCATCCTCTCTGTACTCGGCCCCGAGGAACTGGCCACCGCGATTAGCCGCGGCGACAAGGCGATGGTGGCGCGGGCCAGCGGAGTTGGCCCGAAGCTTGCCCAGCGCGTCGTCAACGAACTGGCAGGCAAGCTGGGATCGCCGGCGCTCGCAGGCGCTATCGGCAGCGCCGCGCCGCGTGGCGGCCCGGCGGCCGATGCGCTGTCCGCGCTCGCCAATCTGGGCTTCAAGCCGGCTGAGGCCAGTGCCGCCGTTGCCGCGGCAAGCGAAGAGCTCGGCCCCGACGCGACGCTCGATGGATTGGTCCGGCTTGCGCTAAGGAAGGCCGCGAAATGATCATCGCCGTCTACAGCGCCAAGGGTGGGGTCGGGAAAACGACGCTGGCGGTCAATCTCGCCTGGGCCAGCGCGACGCTCTCCTCGCGCCGCACATTGCTGTGGGATTTGGATGCGCAGGGCGGGGCCAGCTACATCGTCGGTCAGGAAATCCACGGGGCAAAATCCGCCGAACGCAGCATCACGAAGGACGCCGACCCGTCGAAGCTGATCCGGCCGACGGCCATCGATCGGCTCGATGTGCTGCCGTCCGACGATTCGCTGCGCAATCTCGACTATGCTTTCCATGACCTCGGCAAGCGCAAGCGGCTGGCGAAGATCGCCGCGAAGCTCGAGAGCGATTTTGACCGGATCATCATTGATTGCCCGCCGGGGCTGACCGACACATCCGACCAGATCCTGCGGGCCGCAGACCTGGCGGTCGTCCCCGTGATCCCTGCTATATTGTCGCGCCGGGCGCTGGACGAGATCAAGGAATTCGTCGGCCGCAAGAAAGGGCCGAAGGTGACGCTCGCGCCGGTTTTTTCGATGGTTGACCGTCGCCGACTGCTCCACCGCAACGCGCTGGAAAGCCAGCCGGGCTGGCCCGTCATCCCGATGGCCAGTGCCTATGAGAAGATGAGCGAGGCGCGCGCACCGATCGGGACGCTGTACCCGCGCTCGTCGCCGACGGTCGAAGCGGTTGCCGAGCTATGGCGGCGGATCGAGCAGGAACTGGCTCGGTGACGGCGCGCACTGCCTCCTGCCGCTGCGGACAGCTCAAGGCCACCGTGACCGGCGAGCCGGTCCGCGTGTCCGTCTGCCATTGCCTCAATTGCAAGAAGCGCAGCGGGTCGGCCTTCGCGGCGCAAGCGCGTTGGCCGGCCGATCAGGTGGCCATCGAAGGCCGCTCCAACTCCTTTGAACTGGTGGCGGACAGCGGAAATCGGGCCACCTTCCATTTCTGCCCGGATTGCGGCTCCGACGTTCATTACGACATCAACGGAAAGTTTGATGGTCAAATCGCGATCCCGCTGGGCGCGTTCGACGACCCTTATTTCCTGACGCCCAAATATTCGGTGTGGGAAGAACGAAAGCACGACTGGGTCGAGATATTGGGCGACGTCGAGCATTTGGACTGATTCCCCCTCCCCTTGATGGGGAGGGGTAGGGGTGGGGTGATTTCCGAGACCCACCGAAGCGGTGGAGACGTCACCCCCACCCAGCCTCCCCCATCAAGGGGGAGGAGTTAGATCACCCGCCCCACGCCTCCTTGTAGGCGCGCAGGAAATTGCCGCCCATCAGCTTCTCCAGACGCGCCTGGCTCCAGCCGCGCTTTTCTAGGTCGCGCACGAAGCGGCGGTAGCGGTCGACGCTGTTATAGTCCTCGAGCCAGGCATAGACGCCCACCGCCTCGCCTGGCGCGGCAATGCCCAGCTTGATCCGCTGCGCCTGCCACTCGTCGGCCTTTCGCTTGGTCTCGGCATCCAGGATTAGGGGAAGCACGCCATTGTCGGTCCCGATGCCGACATGATCCTCGCCCGCGACATTGGCGATATGCTCGACATGCCGCAGCAGGTCCTCTCCCTTCGGATGGCTGTCGAGCGTCAGGAAAGGCATGAAATAGACGCCGACCACGCCGCCCTTGTCGGCAACCGCCCTGATCGTCTCGTCGGCGGTATTGCGCGGATGATCGGTTAGCGCCCGCGATCCGGTGTGGCTGATGACCAGCGGCCGTTTCGCATGGGTCGCCGCCTCGGCCATGGTTCGCGCCCCGCCATGACTGAGGTCGAGCAGCAATTTCTCCGACTCGATGCGCTCGATCGTCGCCCGGCCAAGTTTCGACAGGCCCGCATTGGCGGGTTCAAGTGAACCGTCGCCCGCAAGGTTGCGAAGATTGTAGGTCAGCTGGACGGTCATCACCCCGTCCTTCTTGAGCTGCGCCAGGCGATCGAGATCTGGGCCGACCATGCACGAATCCTGCGTGCCGATGACGACCGCGAACTTCTTTTCCCGCTTCGCCCGCAGGATGTCGGCAGCCGTGCGCACAAGCAGGAGCCTGTCCGGATTGGCGTTGATGACATTGTGCTTTTCGGCGATCGACCTTTGATAATCGCCCCAATTGTCACTGCCGTTGCCGACCGGGAACACCGTGTCCCGGACGACGGTTACGCCGGTTGCCATGGTTTCCGCCCACGCCCGCTCGCTCAGCCGAAGCTGGTCGTCCGGCGCATAGGGATCGTCGATGCCGCCAAGCGCATCGATGACGATTGCATTGTCGTACCAGCCCTTATTCCCGAGAGGCTTGGCCAGTGCCGGTGCGCTGACCAGCGCGGCCGCCCCACCCGCCATCATCGTCCGCCGATCGAACCGCATATTCGCCCTCCCTGCTTGGCCGAACGCTAGCATCGCGCGGCGCGAAATCCACTGTCCTACTGCCGAACAAATGTGCAACATGGCGGTATGACTGGCGAAGCCACCCGAAACAGTTCCCGGAAGAGGCGCGGCGCAACGCCAACCGCGATAAAGTCACACAGGCCACGCAAAAAGGCGCCTCTCCTTGAGACTTTAGTGACCTTATGAGCGCTACCGACCCCGCCCGCCTGACCACGCCCGAGCGAACTGCGGAAGACGCCGACGCCGCCCTGCGCCCGAAAAGCCTCGACGAGTTCATCGGCCAGCAGTCGGCACGCGAGAATCTCCGCGTGTTCGTCAACGCCGCGCGGTCGCGGGGAGAGGCGCTGGACCATGTGCTGTTCTTCGGCCCGCCCGGCCTCGGCAAGACCACGCTTGCCGGCATCCTGGCGCGAGAGATGGGCGTCGGTTTCCGCGCCACCTCCGGCCCGGTGATCGCCAAGTCGGGCGATCTCGCCGCGCTGCTCACCAACCTCGAGGATGGCGATGTCCTGTTCATCGACGAGATCCACCGCCTTAATCCGGCGGTCGAGGAAGTGCTCTATCCGGCGATGGAGGACCGCGCGCTCGACCTGATGATCGGCGAAGGGCCCTCCGCCCGCTCGGTCCGCATCGATCTGCCGCGCTTCACCCTGATCGGCGCGACAACGCGGCAGGGGCTGCTGACCACGCCGCTGCGCGACCGGTTCGGCATCCCCGTGAGATTGAGTTTCTACTCGGTCGAGGAGTTGGAGCAGGTCGTCCGCCGTGGCGCCCGCCTGCTCAATGCCCCGACCACCGGCGAGGGCGAGCATGAGATCGCCCGCCGCAGCCGCGGCACGCCGCGCATCGCTGGCCGGCTGCTCCGCCGCGTACGCGACTTCGCCCATGCCGCCGGGGCGGACGCCATCGATGCCGATGTTGCCGACCGAGCACTGACCAGGCTGGAAATCGACCGGCTTGGCCTCGACGCCATGGATCGCCGCTACCTGACCATGATCGCCGATCTCTATGGCGGCGGGCCGGTGGGCATCGAGACGCTGGCGGCGGGCCTTTCCGAACCGCGCGACACGCTGGAGGATGTGGTCGAGCCCTATCTCATTCAGCTTGGCCTCATCGCCCGCACGGCAAGAGGGCGCTGCCTCAATGGCCGCGGCTGGCAGCATCTTGGTTTGAGCCCGCCAGCCGGCAGCCAGTCGGGCCTGTTCGAGCCGGAGGAAAAGTGATGTTGCTGTTGCTTGCTGCCTCTTTGTTCGCCGTCCAGGCGTCCGATGCCACGCCGGCACCCGACTATGCCAGGCCGGAAAACTGGCTGTGCCTGCCCGGCCGCACCGACCTCTGCTCTACCCCTCTCAGCACGACTGCGCTCAATCCCGATGGCTATGGCTCCACCGGGCTGTCGCCGGTTGCCGGGGACGCGACGGTCGACTGCTTCGTGGTCTATCCGACGATGAGCCGCGATGCCGGCATGAACAGCGACCTCATTCCCGGTGACGGCGAGGAAAAGGCCGCGATCGTCAGCCAGTTCGCCCGTTTCTCCGGCGCCTGCCGGATCTATGCGCCGATGTACCGCCAGATGACGCTCGCGGCCGTGGCTGCCGCCGGTGCGGGCGCCGATGTCTCGAAGCCGGCAGCGCTCGCCTATTCCGACGTGCGCTCGGCATGGAAGGAATATCTCTCCAAGCACAACAAGGGCCGACCCTTCGTGCTGCTCGGGCATAGCCAGGGTTCGCTGATGCTTCAGCAGCTGATCGCCAACGAGATCGAGGGCAAGCCCGCAGCGACGCGAATGAAGCTTGCCATCATCCCCGGATTCAACCTGCTGGTGCCTGAGGGCAAGCTTGTCGGTGGCACGCTGAAATCGACACCGATTTGCTCGAAGGCTGGTGAAACCGGCTGTGTCATGACCTGGGTCAGCTTCCGCGAGAAGAATGTACCGCCGACCGGCGCCATCTTCGGCGTGGCCGACAAGCCCGGCATGACCGTCGCCTGCACCAACCCCGCGCGGCCCGGCGCCACGGGCTGGGTCGGGCTCGACAGCTATTGGAACACGCGCTCGACCCTGCCGGTCCCCGGCGGCCCGATCCAATGGTCGAGCGAGGGCGCGCCGCCTTCGCCCTTCGTGCGCACCGAAGGCCTGGTGTCCGCCCGATGCGTGAGCGACGGCCCGCGCGGCTATCTGTCGATCCGCACCAACGCCGATCCCAATGACAAGCGCACCGACCGGGTCGGCGGGGAGGTTGGCGTCATGGGCATGTTCATCCCTGGCTGGGGCATGCACCTTGCCGACATGAGTGCGCCGATGGGCGATCTGGTTCGGCAGGTTTCCGCGCTAAACGGCTCAAAATCAGCAATCGGCCAGCCGCGCTGACGCCACTTTCTGACCATCGAGGGTTGCCCGGTGAGTCGGGGCTTGGGTAAGGCACAACAATGGAGCCTTCACCGTTCGATCAACCCTATCAGGGCGGATTCGTCGACAAGGAACATCGGTTCGCGCTGACCGTCTATTTCGAGGACACCGACACTGCCGGGATCGTCTATTACGCCAATTATCTCAAGTTCATGGAACGGGCGCGCTCCGACATGCTGCGCGCCGCCGGCATCGACCAGCGCGCCGCCAAAGAGGACGGCACCGGCGTCTATGCCGTCGTCGAGGTCAATATCCGCTACCTCCTGCCGGCCAAGCTGGGCGACGACCTCCTGGTCGTTTCGACGGTGCAATTGGTTCGAGCGGCCAGCGTCGTCATTCATCAGCGAGTCATGCGGGGAGCAGAAATATTGGCCGATGCCCGCGTCACCGCTGCCTTCCTTGACCCATCCAACCGGCCCAAGCGCCAACCACGCGAATGGGTCGAGAAATTCAATGCGATCAGCGAGGATTAATGCCTGAAGTTTCCGCATCCGCCGATTTGATGAGTCCTCTCAACCTGTTTTTGCAGGCCGATGCGGTCGTCAAAGCCGTCATGCTCGGCCTGCTTCTCGCCAGTATTTGGACCTGGGCGATCATCTTTACGCACGCCCTGCGTTTGCGGCGGATCAACCGCGGCACCGACGCCTTCGAGCGGGATTTCTGGGCGGCGAACGACATCGATGCTTTCCACAGCCAGCGCGGCACTGAGCGGCTGCCGATCGCCGTCGTCATGTCGGCCGCACTCGACGAGTGGCGCCGGTCGACCCGCACCAAGCAGGTCGATCGCGCCGGCACTCGCGAACGCCTGGCAAGCCGCATGAACGCGGCCGTTGCCGCCGAGCTCGACCGACTCTCGGACCGGCTCAACATCCTGGCCACGGTTGGCTCGGTTGCACCCTTCGTCGGCCTGTTCGGCACCGTCTGGGGCATCATGAGGGCCTTCACCGCCATTGCCGGGGCGAACAACACGTCGCTAGCGGTGGTCGCGCCAGGCATTGCCGAGGCGCTGTTCGCGACCGCGATTGGCCTGTTCGCCGCCATCCCCGCAGTGATTGCCTACAACCGGCTGACGCACGGCCTTGACCGGCTGGAAGCCAAGCTCAGCCGCTTTGCGGACCGTTTCCACGCGACCTTGAGCCGCGAATTGGAAGTGGACGCGGCGGAAGGGCACTGATGGCGGCGAACCTACCCTCCACTTCCCGCCACGGGCGCCGCCGCGCGCCGATGTCGGAAATCAATGTGACGCCGCTCGTCGACGTCATGCTGGTCCTGCTGATTATCTTCATGGTGACGGCCCCGCTGCTGGTCGCCGGCGTGCCCATTGACCTTCCCGAAAGCCGGGCCGGCGCGCTCGACCAGCAGGCAGAGCCGGTGCAGGTGGCGATCGACCGCGACGGCGTCATCACCATTGACGATGCGCCGGTCGCCGAGGCCGCGCTGCCGACGAAACTCGCCGAGATCGCCGCCCAGCCCCAGCCTTCCGAGGGCCGCCGTATCTATCTCCGCGCCGACCGCAGTCTCGATTATGGCCGCGTGATGCGGGTGATGGGCGAACTGAACCGGGCCGGGCTCAATCGCGTTGCCCTGGTATCGGTGGGACCCGAACAGCAATGAAGATGGACCGCGCCGAATGGACCGGGACGGGGGCAGCGCTGCTGTTCCATGTCGCGCTGATCGGTGCGCTGTCGATGAGCCTAGCGAGCGTCGATGCGACGCCCGAGTCGCCAGCGATGGACGTCGAATTTGTCGAAGAGGTCGGCCTGACGGCCGCCGCGCCACAGGCGATCGCTGTTCCCCCTCCGCCCAGCCAGGCGCCCGAAATCGGCGAAGCGGAGCCGGTCGAGGCGCCTACGCCCGTCCCGCCCGCACCGACTCCGACGCCGGCCCCCACACCCATCGTCAAGCCGACGCCGCCGAAACCCGTCGCCCCGTCGAGGCCGGCTCCCCGCGTCACACGGATTGGCGAGGATTTCCTGAAGGGCATCAACAAAGAGGATGATCTGGCGCCTCGCCCCGGCCCCGCTCCAAAGCCGGTGGCCGCCCAGTTCGATGCCGTCGCCCTGGCGTCAATCCAGCAGGCAATCCGACGCCAGATCCAGCCTTGTGCCGACCGCCAGGTCGACCCCGGGCCCGGAGCCAATCGCATTCGTGTCACGTTGAATATCAGGCTGGCCAAAAGCGGTCGCCTGATCGGCGCCCCCCAGGTCGTCCGCACCAGCGGGATCGATGACGAGAATGCCCGCTATGAAGAGCGGGTGAAGGACCTTGCCGTCGCCGCCTACCGGGGTTGTGCTCCGCTGACCGGCCTGCCGCCCGAACTGTACCAGACGCCGCAGGGCGGCTGGTCGAACATCAACATGACCTATCGACTGCCGTGAGGAGCAATATGAAACGCCTAGCTGCAGCCCTGTTCGCCATCGCAGTATCCACCACTGCAAACGCCCAGGACGATCCGCCACCGCTCGAGGTCGATGTCGTCGGCGGCATCCAGGCGCCGATGGCGATCGCCGTACCGTCCATCCCCAGCCAGAGCGGAGACCTGGCCATCGGGAGGCAGATCGCCGAGGTGATTTCGTCGGACCTTCGTGCAACCGGCCTGTTCACGCCGCTCGGCCCGACCGGGATCGCCAGCTACAGCTACGCCCAGGCGTCGAACCCCGTCTATGCGACCTGGCGCAACGCCGGCGCGGCGGCCCTGGTATCCGGCTATGTCGAGCAGGACCCAGGCGGACGCCTGACGCTGGCCTGCTATCTTTTCGACGTTGCCGCGGGCCGCGAGCTGGCGCGGCAAGGTTTTGCGGTCAACGCCGGCGATTGGCGCCGCGCCGCCCACAAGTGCGCGGACCTCGTTTATTCGCGACTGTCGGGCGAGCAGCCCTTCCTCGACACCAAGGTCGTTTATGTGGCCGAGACAGGCCCCAAGAACGCGCGGGTCAAGCGCATCGCGATCATGGATAGCGACGGGACGAACCATCGCTACCTGACCGCGGGCCGTGCGACGGTGCTGACGCCCCGCTTCTCACCCCGCGGCGACAAGCTGGTCTATATGAGCTACCAGGGCCGGCGGCCTCGCGTTTACGTGATGGATGTCGCGACCGGCCAGGAGCGGCTGCTCGTGCCCGGCACCGCTTTCACCTTCGCGCCGCGATTCTCGCCCGATGGGCGGCAGATCGTCTTTTCGATGGCCGCTGGCGGCAACACCGACATCTATGTCGTGAGCGCCGATGGCGGCACGCCGCGCCGACTGACGGCAACGCCGGGAGCAGACACCTCGCCCAGCTTCTCGCCGGACGGCAATCGGATCGTGTTCGAGAGCGACCGGTCGGGGAGCCAGCAGCTGTACGTCATGAATTATGACGGTTCCAACCAGCGGCGGATCAGCTTCGGCGGGGGGCAATATGCTTCGCCGATGTGGAGCCCGCGAGGCGACCTCATTGCCTTCACCAAGATTGGCGGCGGCGCGTTCAGGATCGGCGTGATGGGCCCTTCCGGGAGCGGCGAGCGGCTGCTGACCAATGCATGGCAGGACGAGGGGCCGAGCTGGGCTCCGAACGGCCAGTTCGTCATGTTCCACCGCACGGCGCAGGGCTCAGGCAACGCCACCCTTTATGCCGTCAGCATCAACGGCGGCCAGCCGCGGCGCATGCCCACGCCGGTCGGCGGGTCCGACCCGAGCTGGTCGCCGCTCAATAATTGAATTGGTATTTCAAGGAGTAAGTAATGAAGAAGTCTGTACTGATCGGGATGACCGCCCTCGCGCTTGTAGCCTGCGGCAAGAAGACACCGCCGGCAGAAATCCCGCCGGCAACCACCGAGCAGCCGGCCAACCCGCCGGGCACCGCGACCGACGACAGCGTTGACCTCGTCGAGCTTCCCGCGATGCAGGCCGATCTGATCGCCAAGGCTGGCTCGGATACGGTCTATTTCGGAACCGACGAATATTCGCTGGACGCCCAGTCCCAGGCGACTCTGGCCGCCCAGGCCCGCTGGATGATGGCCAATCCGTCGGTCCGCGCTTCGATCGAAGGCCATGCCGACGAGCGCGGCACGCGGGAGTATAACCTTGCGCTGGGTGAGCGCCGGGCCAATGCCGCCAAGGAGTTTCTGATTGCCCAGGGTGTGCCCGCGGGCCGGCTAACGACTATCAGCTGGGGCAAGGAGCGCCCGGTGGCCGTGGGTTCCAACGAGGAAGCCTGGGCGCAGAACCGCCGCGCCGTGACGGTCGTCGTCCGGTAAGCAGTGGCTCGGCGATCCGGCCTGCGCGAAGCGTGCCGGATCAACAGCTCGGCTTATGCGGCGAAGCGCTGGTGTCCCGTGTGGCCGAGCCATGCGCGGGCCTGGCGCTGCGCCTCGGCGATTTCGCGGGCGGTCATTTCGATCGAGATTTCGGCGCGGCAGGCCTGGCTGCGCGTGTCACCCGACAGCGCGGCAAGATTGAACCATTTGTGGGCCTCGATCAGGTCGACCGGAACTCCGCCGCGGCCTGTCGAATAGGTGACGCCAAGTTCGTAGAGGGCATCGACGCTTCCGGCTTCCGCCTCGGCCATCCGGCTGCGGAGGAAGAAATCGGCACTTTTCTGGCTGATCGCTGCCATGTCACAATCCCCTGTTCCTTACGTGGGACGGAGAATTCGGCCGCAGTCGCCAACAAATGGTTAACGCGCCGATAGCCTTGATTTCATGATGTTGCCGAAATGACACTAATATTGTCGATCAGGCGAACATTGCCGAGGAAGGCGGCAGCGATCAGCCGGCCTCCTGTGCGATAGCACTCAAGCGGCTCGAGACTGGCGCCGTCGACATAGGCAACATAATCCACCGGCCCGAAGCCCGCCTCCTTCAGATCGTCAATGCACCGGTCGATCAGCGGGCCAACTGGCGCACCCCCTGCAATCGCGGTCCCAAGGTCCGACAATTGCGAGAACAAGCCCGCGGCAATCCGCCGATCGTCTTCACTCAACAGGGCATTGCGCGAGGACATGGCCAGCCCGTCTTCTTCGCGAACCGTCGGATGGCCGACGATTTCGAGCGGCAACCCGAGGTCGGAGGTCATGCGCCGGATAACCGCCAGCTGCTGCCAGTCCTTTTCGCCGAAGATCGCCACGTCCGGCGTGGCGGCGATGAACAGCTTGGCCACCACCGTGGCGACCCCGTCGAAATGGCCCGGCCGATGCTCGCCCTCCCAGCGCTCGCTGACTCCGGCAACCCTGATCGTGGTGGCGAAGCCGTCGGGATAGAATTGCTCGGCCGTCGGCAACCAGAGCAGGTCGCATCCCGCCTCCTCCAGCCTGGCGGCATCTTCCGCTTCCTGCCGCGGATATCGGGCCAGGTCATTGGGATCGTTGAACTGCAGCGGATTGACGAAGATCGAAGCGACCACGCGGTCCGCCCTCGCCCTGGCCGCCTCCACCAGTGCCAGATGGCCCGCATGCAGCGCCCCCATGGTCGGGACCAGCGCGATCGTCTGCCCCGCATCGCGCCAGCGCCGCAGCGCCGGTGGCAAATCGCTTAACCTTCTAATGATTTGCATGCGATTCCGGCCTTCGGTATCTCTGCTGTCGGGGCCGCTCATAGTTGGGCGGTTGTGGGTATCACAAGGGGAATAGCAGGCCATGGGCCAGCCGCACTTCATCGTCTTCGCCAATGAGAAGGGCGGCACCGGGAAATCGACCACCGCAGTCCATACCGCGATCGCGCTCGCCGCGTCGGGGCACAGGGTCGGCGCGCTCGACCTCGACCAGCGCCAGCGGACCATGACCCGTTATCTCGAGAACCGCGATGCGACGATGCGCCGGCTGGAAAAGCAACTGCCGTTTGCGGCCTATGAAGTGCTGGAGGATCAGACCGAAGCAGGGCTCGAAGCGGCGATCGCCCGCCTGGGCGAGGGGGCAGACGTCCTCGTCGTCGATACGCCCGGCCGCGACGACCCGATCGCCCGCGCCGCCATCCTCAAGGCCGACACCTTGGTCACGCCGATGAACGACAGTTTCGTCGATCTCGACCTCATCGGCCAGGTCCACCCCGAGAATTTCAAGGTCACCAGGCCCAGCTTCTATGCCGAGCTGATCTGGAACAGCCGCACGCAGCGTGCCAAGCAGACCGGCAAGAGCGTCGACTGGGTGGTGCTGCGCAATCGCCTCCAGCATATCCAGTCGCACAATCTGCAGCGCGTCGGCGCCGCGCTGGACGAGCTGGCTCGCCGCGTCGGCTATCGCGTCATCCCGGGCCTTGGCGAGCGCGTCATCTATCGCGAGCTTTTTCCCAAGGGATTGACCCTGCTGGACCTTGCCGACCTCGGCGAAGTCGGTATGGGGCACATCGCGGCCCGTCAGGAGTTGCGCGAAATGATCGCCGGATTGGCCGTGCCCGGCCAGGACGAGATCGACCAGCCCATGGCGGCCGCCGCGGGCTGATCAAAGCCCAGGCGTAAAGGGAAATATGACTCACCAGTTCAACAGGACGATCCTGCGCGAGTATGACGTGCGCGGGATCGTTGGAACCACGCTCCACCCCGAAGATGCTTATGCGCTGGGCCGCAGCTTTGCTGCGCTGGCAACGACCGAGGGGGCGCGGCGCATTGCCGTCGGCCGCGACGGCCGCACCCATTCGCCCCAGCTTGAGGAAGCGCTGGTACGTGGATTGACCGAGGGCGGCATCGACGTCGTCCGGATCGGCATGGGGCCCTCGCCGCTGCTCTATTTCGCCGTCGCCACGCTCGACGTCGAGGGCGGCATCCAGGTCACCGGCAGCCACAATCCTGCCGACTACAACGGCTTCAAGATGCTGTTGAAGGGGCGTTCCGTGTTTGGCGAGGAAATCCAGGATCTAGGCCGTCGCGCGGCGAAGGGCGACTGGAGCGAGGGCCAGGGCAAGGTCGAGGAAGTCGACATCGTCGATCCATATGTC
>DASTOV010000099.1:0-6175 GCA_035720125.1 Sphingomicrobium sp.
CGGCCATGCTCGAACACGGTGCCAACCTTGACGGTGAACTGCTTGCGGCACTCACCACAGGTTTTCAGGCCAACGCGAGCCGACTTGCCCTTAATCTCGTAGACCTTGCCACCGACCGTTCCACAGTGCGGGCAAACGATACCGTCAGCCCATAGGACGCTTTCGAGATATTCGAAGGCGGCCTCTTCATTGTGGAAATAGGGTTTCGAGAGAACAGACACGGCTTTTCACTCCTTATTGGGAGTGTCTAGCACCTGCCTTTGTGTTTGTAAAGTATACAATCGCCACTTGTCTAGGAAAAATCCTAGGGTTAATGCATCGGTCATGACCTTGACTCCCCGGCAGGTCCTCGAACGGCTCTGTGCCGAGCGAGGCGAGAATTTCGCTACCCTATCCCGGCTCGTCGGGCGCAATGACGCCTATATCCAGCAATATTTGCGCAAGGGCACGCCGCGCCAATTGAAAGAGCGCGAGCGGCGTACGCTGGCCCGATATTTCCAGATTCCGGAATCGATGCTTGGCGGGATGCCGGAAGACGAGCGCGCGGAATTTGGCGAGCTCGTTCCGGTTACGCGCGTCCCGGTTCGTGCCTCGGCCGGGCCCGGAGCCTTTCCCGGCGAGGAAGGCGCGCGGCCCTATTTCGCCTTCGACCCGCGATGGCTGAAGGGGCTGACCGGTTCGTCTCCGTCGAAACTGTCCGTGATCCGGGTAGAGGGCGATTCAATGGCGCCGACGCTGAGCGCCGGCGATGACATCCTGGTCGACCTGGACGATGCCGCCGATAGGCTGCGCGACGGCATCTATGTGCTGAGGGTCGACGGCGCCCTTTTGGTCAAGCGACTGGCGATCCACCCGGTCGGTCGGCGTGTTACCGTCCAGTCGGATAATCCCGCCTATGGCGACCTGCCGGATTGTGGCCTGGACGAGATCGATTGCATCGGCCGGGTGATCTGGGCGGGCCGGAGGATCGCCTAAGGATCAATTTCTCCGGCGATCGACGAGCCAGACAGCAAGTGCGAGCAGCGCGCCGGCGCCGAATCCGTAAAGCATCCACAAGGACGGCTCCCCACGGCCAATTCCATAAAGCGCGCCGAGCGTCGGCCCAAGAAACAGGAAGATCCCGCCGGCGGCGGACTTTCGACGGTCTTGCATGGCCGTGCGATGGCAGATCGGCGGGGCCAGTGCCACCGAAACATGGTTGACGCTTCGTTCACCCTGTCTGTGCTCCGAACGGAAAGAGGCTGCGGGCTATTGAGGGTGCATGGACATGCCATTCATCAACGGTCGCGCGGCTTTGGCTGACGCTGCCCTGCTCCTTGAAACCTATGGCGACGACGCCGGATTCGAGGCGGCGGCGCGCGCCGAGGCAAGCCGCGACAATGGCAATGTCCTGAAATTCTGCCACTGGCGGCAGATCGAACGGGTGATCGTCACCCTTTCCGACCAGGAAGTACGCGGCACAGTGCACTGATCGCGCCACCGCGCGTGCGCGCGGGAGGTGGAGTATCTCTTCGCTCATGATAGGCTCCAGCCGATGGGTGCGCGTGGGTCCCGGCGGGCGACCGCTATTCATTGGCTTTCGGGCTGTGCCGGGCTCTTGCTCGGGACGGCTCCGCTTGGCGCCCAGATGCCGCCGCCCGATCCGGCTGAACTCGACCCGTCCGCCCCGCTCGACCCGATGCCGGACCTGGGTGTCGAGTGGCCCGACCTCGATGAACCGGAACCCGCTCCGCCACCGGACGTGGAAGCGGTTGCACCCGAGGCTGCGGCAGAGGTCAACGAAGAGACTGCAGAGCTGGTCGAGGACATTGCCGCGACAAGGCGTTATCGCTGGACGATTACAGGCCTTGAGGAACTGACGGACGCCGAGCTGATCCGGGCCGGCTTTGACGAGCGCTCCGTCCTTGCAGGCGACAAGGACAAGTCGGCCAATGCGGCGCAAATCGACCGCCGGGCTCGCGCCGATGCCGAACTGCTCGTCGAATTGCTGCGCAGCCGGGGCCATTATGACGCGGCGGTCGAGCCGAGCATCGATGTTTCCGGCACGGAACTGATTGTCCAGCTGACCACCGTTCCGGGCCCGCTCTACCGGTTCGGCAGCGTTGATCTGCCCGGCCTGGATCAGGCGGCGGGAAACGAGGCGGGCGCGCTTCGCGAAGCCTTCGCGGTCAAGGCCGGTGATCCGGTCGTCGCGCAGCATGTGATCGATGCCGGCGTCGCCTTGCAGGTCGCCCTTGGTGAGCGCGGATTTGCCACCGCGAAGGTCGGCGAGCAGGACATTGTCATCGACCATGAGGCGCAGACAGCACAGCTGGTGCTGCCGGTGACGCCCGGGCCGATTGCGCGCTTCGGCCGGATCAGCGTCAGCGGCGAGCCTCCTTTCTCCAACCGTCATGTGCAACGCATCGCACGCTTCGAGCCCGGTGATCGTTACGAGCAGAGCGAAGTGGCCGACCTGCGCCGCGCCCTCATCGCCACCGGCCTGATCTCGAGCGTCGAGGTTAACCAGGTCCCGCGAGACGAGGGTCAGGTCATCGACCTTGCCGTCACGCTGGAGCCCGCGCCGATGCGGACCATCGCCGGCGAGCTTGGCTACGGCACGGGCGAGGGCATCCGGGCCGAAGCGAGCTGGCAGCATCGCAACATGTTCAATCCCGAAGGAGCGCTGACTGTTCGGGGGGTGGCAGGTACCCAGGAGCAGCTCGGAGCGGTTGTGTTCCGGAGAAACAATTGGCTGCGGCGCGACCAGGTGCTCAATGCGCAGGCACTGGCCGCGCATGTCGACCGGGACGCCTATGAGGCCAAGACGCTTTCATTATCCGCCGGGTTCGAGCGGCAGAGCAATTTCATCTGGCAGAAGAAATGGACCTGGAGCCTCGGGGCGGAGCTGGTCGCGTCCGACGAAGAGGATACGATCGAAGCGACCGGCGAGCCGAGGCGGCGAACCTTCTTCATCGCAGCGCTGCCGGGCAGCCTCGGTCTTGACGAAAGCGATGACCTGCTGGACCCGACCAAGGGGTTCCGCCTGCTTGGCCGTGTCAGTCCGGAAATCAGCTTCGAGGGAGGAGCGTTCACCTACGCCCGCATGCAATTCGACGCGAGCGCCTATCATGCGGTGTCGCAGAGTGCAGTAGCGGCGGGAAGGATCCGGATCGGCAGCATTGTCGGGGCAAGCCGCGATGATATTGCGCCGTCGCGACGCTTCTATTCCGGTGGGGGCGGATCGGTGCGCGGCTATGGTTATCAGCGGATCGGTCCGCGTGACGTGGACAATGATCCCATTGGTGGAAGAAGCCTGGCCGAATTCAGCCTGGAGGCCCGGATTCGACTGAAAGCCTTCGGCGGCAATTTCGGAATTGTACCCTTCATCGACGGCGGCACGTTGTCGACCAGCGCCATGCCGGACTTCAAGGACTGGCAGATCGGCGTCGGAATCGGTGCGCGATACTATTCGAGTTTCGGACCGATCCGCATCGATGTCGGCACGCCGCTGAATCGCCAGCAGGGCGACGGCCGCATCGCGGTGGTCGTCGGCCTGGGGCAGGCCTTCTGATGGCCGAAACCGTGGTCACTTCCCCCGGCGGCGGCGAGGAGACCATCCTGCTTTCACGCCGGAAGCATTGGGGGAAGCGGCTGCTGACCGAGCTTCTGGTCCTGCTGCTGGTGCTGCTGTCGCTTGCAGCCGGGGCGCTGGTGCTGCTCGACACGGCGCCTGGCCACCGCTTCATCGTCGACCGGCTGGGACAAATGGAGACGGCCTCCGGCCTGAAATTGAGGGTCGGCCGGATCGAAGGGTCGGTATACGGTAAGGCGCGGCTCAAAGGCGTCGCAATCAGCGATCCGCAGGGCGTCTTCCTTACCAGTCCCGAGATCATGCTCGACTGGGCGCCGGGCGCCTGGCTTTATAACAACCTTCATATCGATCGCCTGGAATCACCGCTGGTTCGCCTTGAGCGGTTGCCGAAGCTCCGCAAGCCTGAGCGCAAGGGGCCGATCCTGCCGGATTTCGACATTCACGTCGGGCGGCTGAATATCGACCGACTGGAAGTGGCCCGAGGAGTTGCCGGAGCAGCCCGAACCGGCAGCATGTCGGGAGAAGCCGACATCCGCGCCGGCAGGGCGATGGTCGGACTGAAGCTGGCAATGCTCGACGGCGACAAGGTCGCGGCAAGGCTCGATGCCGAGCCGGACCGCGACCGCTTCGACCTAGGCGTTCGGGCCATCGCGCCGCGCGACGGATTGATCCCGGCGATTACGGGCATTCGCCGCCCCATCGACCTTACCATCGGAGGGGCGGGAAGCTGGACCCGCTGGCGTGGAAATGCGCGATTGCTGGTCGAGCAGCGCGAAGCGGCCAAGTTGGCGCTGGGCGTTGACGGCGGTCGCTACCGCCTGATCGGAATCTTGGCTCCTTCGCCCTTCCTCAAGGGTCGGTTGCAGAGGCTGACCGCACCTCAAGTTCGGGTGCGCGGCGATGCAACCTTCGCAAATCGCGTGCTGGACGGGCAAATCTCGATGGCGTCGCCGTCAATTCGCGCAGTTGCCAGAGGCGCCTTCGACCTTTCCGAAAACCGCTATCGCGACTTGAGGCTGGGCGTCGACCTGGTTCGTCCGCCGGCCCTGTTCGGCAACATGACGGGCCAGAATGTGCGCCTGTTGTGGACCCTGGACGGACCGCGAGACAGCGCCAGCTTCGCCTATCGGCTGACCAGCCCGCGCGTGGCCTTCGACAGAACAGGCTTTATCGACGTGCGCGCCGAGGGGCGAGGCAAGCTGTCCCCATGGCCGATGCGGGTGCCGCTGCTGCTCAAGGCGCGCGCCATTACAGGGATCGGCGATGTCGCCGGAGGTATTCTCGCCAATCTGAGCCTTGAGGGCATGTTGTCGGTTACGCCGCAATTCGTCCGTGGCGATAGGCTGAGACTTCGAAGCGCGAAGGTCGACGGCACCCTTTCGTTGCTGATCGATCTCAAGACCGGCCAGTTCGACGTCGCGATTTCCGGCGGCATTAGACGCTATTTGATCCCTGGCCTCGGCATCGTCGATGTCGAGACCCAGCTGCAGGTGGTTCCGGGTCCGGGCGGCAAGGCGAGAGTCATCGGCAAGGCGCAAGCCTGGGTACGGCGCCTCGACAACAGATTCTTCGCCTCGCTGACCGGTGGGCTGCCGCGCCTCACCACCGACCTTGAGCGCGGGCAGGATGGCATCCTGCACCTTCGCAACCTGCAGCTCTATTCGCCCAAGCTGAGGCTGTCGGGCCAGGGATTGCGGAGAAAGGACGGCACCTTCCTGGTCGAGGCGCGCGGGCGGCAGGAGCAATATGGAACGCTGCGGCTGCGGCTCGACGGGCGGATCGAGCGGCCCAAGGTCGAACTTACCCTCGACAGCCCCAACGAAGCGCTCGGCATCCGCGACATGCGGCTGTTCCTCGACCCCAATCCGCAGGGATTCGCTTATCGCGCCAATGGCCAGTCGCGGCTTGGGCCATTCGAGTCCAATGGCCAGATCCTGTTGCCCAGGGGCCAGCCGACGGTGATCGATATCGCCGCGCTGGAGGTGGCAGGATCGACCGCCCGAGGACAGTTGCGCTCCGATCCCGGCGGGTTCAGCGGCCAGCTAAGGCTCGCCGGCGGTCCGATCAGCGGGATGCTCGACTTTTCTCCGCAGAATGGCGACCAGCGGATCGAGGCGCATCTGGCCGCCAACGACCTGGCCATCGCCGATCCGACCGCGCTTAGCATTCGGTCGGGTCGAGTGGACGGGACGATTATCCTGGCGGAGGGCCGAACAACGCTTGACGGTGTCGTCACCGCGCGCGGTCTTTCGACTGGCGGCATCTCCCTCGCTCGGCTGACAGCCAATGCCCGCCTCGTCAACGGGTCCGGCGAGGTCCGAGCGGCCGTGACGGGTACCCGCGGCACGGCGTTCGAGCTCGTTACGGTTGCGCAAGTCAGCCCTGACCGGATCAGTATCAGCGGCCGCGGCGAACTTGCCAAGCGCCCACTGACCCTCGACAGCCCGGCGGTGTTGACGCGTGTCTCGGGAGGCTGGGAGATCGCGCCGACCCGGATCCGCTTCGGCGGCGGGCGCGGAACATTATCGGGCCGGACTGGCGATCGGCCGGAGCTCCACGCCGATATCGACTCCATGCCGCTGCAATTGCTTGACATCATCT
>DASTOV010000100.1:0-11804 GCA_035720125.1 Sphingomicrobium sp.
GATCATGCCGTGCTCCAGAAGATATTCGGCGCGCTGGAAGCCATCGGGCAGTTTCTCGCGGATGGTCTGCTCGATGACACGCTGCCCGGCGAAGCCGATCAATGCGCCAGGCTCGGCGATCTGGACATCGCCCAGCATCGCATAACTGGCCGTAACGCCGCCGGTGGTCGGATCGGTCAGCACGACGATGTAGGGTAGACCTGCCTCGCGCAGCCTGGCCAGCGCAACCGTCGTCCGCGGCATTTGCATCAGGGACAAAATACCTTCCTGCATGCGGGCACCGCCCGCGGCGGTGAACAGGACATAGGGACAGCCCTTGGCGATTGCCTTATCGACGCCGGCCACAAACGCCGCGCCTACCCCGACTCCCATCGAACCGCCCATGAAGGCGAAGTCCTGAACCCCGACGACCGTCGTGTGCCCCTCGATCTTGCCGATGGCGTTGATCAGCGCATCGCGTTCACCGGTTGAGCTGCGGGCGGTCTTGATACGATCGGTGTATCGCTTCGTGTCGCGGAACTTGAGCGGGTCCTCGCGCACTTCAGGGCTGGGCATGATCTCATATTTTTGCCGATCGAACAGCGCGTCGAAGCGGGCCTTGGGACCAACCCGGTCGTGATGGTCGCAACGTGGGCAGACGCAAAGATTGTCCTCCCACTCCTTGGTGAAGACCATCGACCCGCACTTCTTGCACTTGTGCCACAAATTGTCTGCGCTCTGCCGCTTGGTCAGCGACTGGATGCCTTTGCGGACGCTGCTCAGCCAGCTCATCGAACCCTCTTGATTAATCGGCGCGGGAGGTAGGTCCGGCACGCCAAGATGTCCACCTAAAGCGTGCCCGCAATTTCGCGCAGCGCCATGCCGGGATCGTCGGCGCCGGTTACCGGGCGCCCAATGACCAGGATCGAAGCACCGGCGTCGATCGCCGCGCGCGGCGTCATGACCCGCTTCTGGTCGCCGACGGAGGCGTTGGCAGGCCGGATCCCCGGAACGACGAAGAAGCCGTCCTTCCATTTCTTGCGTGCCGCCGCGACCTCATTGCCGGAACAGACGATGCCGTCGAGACCGGCTTCCTTGGCCAGGGCCGCCAACCGTTCGACCTGGCTGTGGCTGGTTCCGTTCACGCCGATCGAGGTAAGGTCGTCGCCGTCGAGACTGGTCAGCACGGTGACGGCCACGACTTTCGTGCCGGCAGGAGCGGCCGCCTTGGCGTCCTCGAGCATCGCCAGCCCGCCAGCGCCGTGGACCGTCAGGATGGCCGGCGTGATTGGAGCCAGTGCCTGGATCGATTTCGCAACTGTATTGGGAATGTCGTGCAGCTTCAGGTCGAGGAAGATCGGAAGGCCGAGCTCCGCCAGCTCCATCACGCCATGCCGTCCGTTGTGACAGAAGAATTCCAGGCCCAGCTTGAGGCCGCCCGCGTGGCGCTTGACCGCCGCCGCGATGGCCCGGGCTCGCGTCATGTCGGGCGTGTCGATGGCGACATAGATCGGGCTGGTCATGCCAGCGGCTCGCTGTCATCGGCCGGCATCGGAGCGGAAGCCGGCTGAATGGCGGGCCGCTCTGCCTGCGCCAGCTTGCGGCGAAGTCGCCAGAGCCTGCCACGCAAGATGAGGAACGGCGGGAGGAAGCCGATCAGGGCCGCCACCAGCAGCAGGAAGGGCAGCTTGATATCGGCCTGTATGTTGCCCCACAGGTTTAGCGTGACATTGCTCCAGTTGCGGGTTGCGAAGATGGCAAGCGAAACCACCACCACTACCCAAAGCAATGTCCGCAAAAAATTCATACTCTCTCCCCGCGGCAGGCCGCTATTAGGCGAGTGCGGCGGCGCTGACCAGATGCCGCCATTCGCCGCTTTTGCGCTTCGGCTTGGCGCAGCTGGAATCCGCGGGTGTTGAGCGTTGTCGCGGCAAGAGGCACAGCAGGTACCGGGGAGGTCGCGTATTTCGTTGGAACGTCAATTCAAGCTCGGGCTGGGCATAATGGCCCTGGCGGTCGGGGCGATTGCACTCGCCCGACCCTTCGGTGACTCCCAAAAATCGACGGCCGACGCCGCCCACGCCGCTTCCAGTTCGCGGATCATCGCCCGGCTGGCGACGATCGAGCCGGCGAGCCGCAGCAAGATCGATTATGCAAGACTGGATGCCCGCCTGCGTCGGATGGTCGACAGGCCCACCATGGTCGGCATGGCGGTCGGCATCGTCGAGAACGGCCGGATCACATTCTTAAGCGGCTATGGCGAAACGCTGGAGGGGTCCGGCGAACCGGTTACGCCGGAAACAGTGTTCCGCTGGGCATCGGTATCGAAGGGCGTGGCCGCGACCATGGTCGCCAAGCTGGCCGAGGAAGGCAGGCTGAGTTTCGACCAGCCGGTCGCTGCGGTGGCGCCGTCGCTCCACCTGCCGGGACGAAACGAGCTGAAGGCGACGGTCGGCGACGTGCTGAGCCATCGCCTGGGCCTTTACCGCAACGCCTTCGACAACAAGCTTGAGGAAGGGCAGGACGTCAATTTCCTGCGCGGAACGCTGGCGACCTTGAACAGCATCTGCCCGCCCGGGACCTGCTGGAGCTACCAGAATGTCGCCTATGACGCGGCAAGCGAAATGGTCGCCCGGGTCGGTGGCATGCGCTACCAGGAACGGGTCGAGCACGACCTGTTCGCCCCGCTCGGGATGAGCTCGGCAAGCCTGACTGTCCGGGGCCTCGTCCATGCCGATAGCTGGGCGCGGCCACACAGCGTGGGCCGCCGGCCGCTCGAGGTGAACGACAATTATTACCGCGTCCCGGCGGCTGGCGGAGTCAACAGCAACATCAAGGACATGACGCTGTGGATGCTCGCCCAAATGGGCGAAATGCCGCAGGTTCTGAGCCCGCAATTGCTGGAGACCATCCACCAACCGCGGGTGAGGACGCCGGGTGAACGGGGCCGGATGCGCAAGTTCACGGAGCGGCTGGGCGAAGCCCAATATGGCTATGGCTGGCGCAGCTATGATTATGCCGGACATCGCATCATCGGCCATCGCGGCGGCGTCAACGGTTATCGCGCGCTGATCCTGTTCGACCCACAGCTGAAGAGCGGGGTCGTAGCCTTATGGAACAGCAACACCTCGCAGCCTGGCGGCCTGGAGTTCGAGGTGATGGACATGCTTTACGGGCTGGAATTCCGCGACTGGATGGAGCTGGACAAGCCCGGCCGCCGGACAATCGAGCCATCCGATGTCGCGGCGCGCAAGAACGGTGGAAGGCGCGCCTGAAGAGATTCCGCGTTTCGGCAAATTCGTGCTAATTGAACCGCTTGAGACGGGTTCTGCCGGGCAGGCTGTATTGGCTCGGCATGCGTAGGGGCAAGGACATGACCGCGGACAATGAACGCGCCTTCCATATGGAGCGCGCCAAGCAGTGCCGGAAAATGGCCGAAGAAGCATCGGACCCTTCCGTGCGCCGGCTTCATGAACAGCTGGCCGAATTTCACGAAGCCGAAGCCAAGCGGCACTTGACCGAGCTGGCGGCAAACGAAGACGGGCTTTGACGCCATTCCTCGGCGGGGCTGTCCGCCCCGTCCTGTTCATCCCCGGAAGGCGCATAAAGACACAAAAGTCTCAAGGTGAGGCGCCATTTCGTGCGTCCGGTGTGACGTTATGGCGAAGAGCTGGAGCCTGATCGACGATTTGAAAGAGCCGTCGAAGACCCAAGCAAATCAATTCCTACATTGGAAGCATTGAATCGTCGTCAGTCGAGAGACTGGCAGGCGAAGCACCGCGGTTGCCGTTGCGAAGAAGGCCGAAGGTTAGTCCTGCAACAGGTGAAGGTGGGCGGGATCGACGATGTCCTGCTCTTCAAGATGTTTCCTCAGATAAGCGGCAAAGAAGGGACAGACCGGGATCACTTTCAGTCCGCGCGCCCGCGCGGCAGCAAGGCCGGCGCGAATGAGTGCCGTACCAAGCCCTTGGCCGCCATGACTTTCCGGAACGACGGTGTGGTAGAAACGGATCGCGCCGGGGAGGAGGTTGTACTTGGCATAGGCATATTCGCCGTCGCCAAGCTCGATCTCGAACTGGTGGCGGGTGGGATTGTCGACTACGGCTGGTGGGGTTGCCATGCTCACTTGGTTGCACGGGAGGCGACCGATGAAAACGGGAATCGTTGCGCTTTCGTGCCTGACATTGGCGGCGACAACATTGTCTGCTCAAGATGCCGGCCAGCAAAACCTCGAAGGGCTGTGGGTTGCGAAGGCGCGGTTCGGCCCCGACGTGCGCGGCCCGCTGATGATTTTGCAGCGTGGCGAAGGATTGGTCGCTGACATCGCCGGCTTCGCCGTGCCGGTCACTGTGCGGGACAAGACATTGTCGTTTGAGCTTCCCGACGGAAGGGGAAGCTTTCGTGGAACTCGCAACGGTTCAACGATCGAAGGGCAATGGATCCAGCCGGTGACGATGAGCGGTGGCGCCCGCTACGCCACGCCGACCATCCTTCATACCGATTCCCGCGGACGCTGGCGCGGCGAGATCGAGCCGCTGGAAGACCAAATGACCTATTATCTGCCGGTCGCGCGCGGCGCTGATGGCAGATATGCTACCTATCTGCGCAATCCCGAGCGCAACCAGGGCATTTTCCTCGGCGTATCGACGATTGAGCAGGATGGCGACGTCATTCGGCTGGTGGGGTCTCGGCGCGGGCAACAGGAAGAAGGAGTCATTGCGACGGGCAAGCGTGATCCCGCCAGCGGCAACTTCGCCATCCCAATCCAGGGCACGACCTTCAACTTCGTTCGCGAAGCGGAGAGCGGCAGCGATTTCTACCCGCGCGGCAAGGCGCCTGGACGCTATGCCTATTCGCCGCCGCTCCAGCTCGACGACGGGTGGCCGGTGTCGACCCTTGAGCGGGAAGGTATCGATCGCGCCAGAATCGAGCGTTTCGTCCAAAAGCTGATCGACATGCCGATGGACGGGATCAGCAGCTCCCAGATCCACAGCCTGTTGATCGCCCGGAACGGCAAGCTGGTGCTCGAGGAATATTTCCATGGCCATCATCGCGACCTGCCGCATGACACACGCTCGGCGGCCAAGAGCTGGACCAATGTCCTGATCGGCGCCGCCATGCAGGCCGGCGTTCCGATCCGCCTCGACACGCCGGTCTACCAGACCATGCTTGGCAGGGTCCCCGCCGATCTCGATCCGCGCAAGAAGTCGATGACGCTGGAGCATCTGATCAGCATGACGGCGGGCTTCGACTGCGACGACAGCGGCGATCGCCCCGGCGACGAGGACGTGTTCCAACAGCAAGCGAAGGAGCCGAACTGGTATCGTTACATGCTGGACGTGCCGATGGCGTGGAACTCGGGCGACCGGATCGTCTATTGCAGCGGCAAGCCGAACCTGGCCGCCGGCATGCTGGAAAAGATCGCGAAGGAGCCGATGCCGGAGATGTTCTACCGGCTGGTCGCGAAGCCCATGCGCATGCGCAATTATCACCTGTTCCTGCAGCCGACCGGCGAGGCCTATGGCGGCGGCGGTCACCATTTTACGACGCGCGACTTCATGAAGCTGACGCAGCTGTTCCTCAACGACGGCAAGTGGGAGGGCAAGCAGATCGTCAGCAGCGAATGGGCGCGCAGGTCTGGCGCTCCGTTGCGCCTGCTATCGCCGTCGAGCGGCCAGACATACGGCTATTTGTGGAATTCGGTGTCCTATGAGCACAAGGGACGAAAGATGCATGCCTATTTCCCGGGCGGGAATGGCGGACAGGTCTATATCGGCATTCCGGATTTGGGCCTGCTGATCGCCTTCACCGGCGGCAATTATGCCGACCGCGTCCTGTTCCGTTCGCAACGTGAGTTCGTCCCGCAAGACATCTTACCGGCGGTCAATTAGCCCCGTGCAACCCGGTCGGGCCCCGGCCTTCGCCGGGGAACCTTGATGCTATTTCGCCTCGAACAACTGCTTCAGGAACACCGTTTCCACTTCTCGCCGCAGGTCGTTGTTGTGCTTCTTCAAAAAGCCATGGCCCTCGTCGGCGAACACGACATACCAGGCGTCGACGCCATTGGCGCGGATGCCCGCGACGACCTGGTCGCTTTCGGACTTGGGTACACGCGGGTCGTTGGCGCCTTGCATCACCAGCATCGGCTTCCTGATTTTGGCGACGTTGGCGAGCGGGTTGATGCGCTGGAACACGGCGCGCATCGCCGGATCCCGCTCGTCGCCATATTCCGCCCGGCGATTGTCGCGCCGATAGGATTCGGTGTTGGTGAGGAAGGTGATGAAGTCGCTGATGCCGTAGCGCTCGACCCCGCCGACCAGCCGGTCTGAATAATGGGTCATCACCGCCAGGCTCATGTAGCCGCCATATGACTGGCCATAGACGGCGACCTTGTCCTGATCGAAGTTCGGCTGCGTCGCGATCCAGTCGAGCAGGGCGCCGATGTCCCTGACGCTGTCCTCGCGCTTCGGGCCATTGTCGAGATTCAGGTAGCGCGTGCCGTAACCGTCGCTGCCGCGGACGTTGGTCAGGATGACGGTCGCGCCAAGCGCATCGGCCATCTGCTGGGAAATCGGGTTCCAGCGCGGCCGCGTCTGGGATTCCGGTCCCCCATGGATGTCGATCACGACCGGCGTCTTCGCGTCGGCGGCGATGCCCGTCGGGCGATAAACGAAGGCAGGCACGGAAAGTCCGTCGAAGGACTTGTAGCGGATCAGCTGCGGCTCGGAGAGGCTGTCCGGATCGATCGGACCGAGTTCCGAATGGGTCCAGCGGGTAACCTGCCCGCTCGGCAGGTCGTAAACCCAAACATCGCCGGCCGATTTGGCGGTCGACATGCTGACCGCAAGCCGGCTGCCGTCGGGTGAGAATTTGATGCCGGTAAGGACGCCGTTCGGCAGGCCTGGGACCGGCTGGCCCTTGCCGGTCGAGCGATCGAGCAAATGGACGCGCGAATAGCCATCCTCATTGACCACATAGGCGAAGATCGTGCCGTCCGTCGTCCGGTCATAGGCTTCGACGTCCCAGTCGAGCCCGGGCGAGACGGCGGTGCGCTTGCCGGAAGCAATGTCGAACTCGACGAGGCGGCGGACATCGCTGGCCAGGTTGGTGATCGCCGTGATCTTGCTTCCATCGGCAGATAAACGCGCGCCTTCATACCTCGCCGGTTCCCTGGTCCAATCAAGGTCGCTGACCTTCCCGCTTGCCAGATCGAGCAGCGACAGCTTGTCTTCGCGATTGGACAGGCTGAGCTGGAGCAGGATGCGCCTGCCGTCTGCCGAGATGCTCGCCGGACCAATCGCGCCCTTGCCCTGATAGGCCGTGCGCCGGCTGTCCGGATTGGCGGGGTCGATCGTAACGATCGTGCGGTCCCCGCTGCCTTTTACCGCCCTGGACCAGGCGGCAAGCCGGCCGTCCCTGCTAAAAGTGAGGCCGTCGTTGCGCGTGCCGGGCTCGGTCAACAGGACGGCGCCGCCATCCAGACCCATGGCGAAATATTGAAACCATTCATCACCGCCGATGTCGCGCTGGACGAGGAACCGATCGGTGCCGGGGATGGTGTCGGCATCGGCCACCGGCTCTTCGAAAAAGCTGATCTGCATCCGCGCGGCACCCGGCGCCGCGACGCGATGGACCTGGTTGGTCGCGCCGAACCGCGTTGCAATCAGGATCGAGCCATCGGCCAGCCAGTCGAGCAGCCGCGCCTCGCGATAATTCTGGTAGCGCTGGACCGACGCCTTCACGTCCGCAGGGATTTGCGGGACGTTCTCGAGGGTCGCCGTGCCAACCTGCCGCGTTTGGACCGGCGTCTGCGCGACCGCTGTGGACATGGTGAGCGTAGCACACAGCAGGACATGGCGAAGGACAGGGTTCATCGATTGCTCCGGATTGGCGGTGGGTCGGCCAATTGTTAGGCGGAGAAGGGGGCGACCGAAAGGGTTGACAAGCGGCTTTTTGGCGGACCGGCCGAGAGAGGCTGTGCGCGAGACGCAACTATTTAGAATCGTTTCACTTTCGTCGAATTTCTCACCGAGTCACCGGGACTCCGAGATGATATTGTCCCTGGCGGGCGACACGATCGCCCGTGGAGGGGGAATGACGATGGAATATGAGGATACCGGAGCCAGGAAGACACAACTGATCGCGCTGCTGATGACCGCCCTGCTTGTCGGAGGTGCGGTCGTTTACGTGATGTAATCGTTCCCCGGCGAAGGCCGGGGCCCAGTCCGCTGCCCCATGGCAGCGCTGATGCACTAGTCTGGACTCCGGTTTTCGCCGGGGAACAGGAATGGATTGGCAGCTTGCGTCAGGGCAGTGAAACGAAACTGTCGAGGACGCGCTTGCGCCCGGCCTTCTCGAACTCAATTTCCAGCTTGTTGCCCTCGATCACCTCGATCGTGCCGTAGCCGAACTTGCCGTGGAACACGCGCTGGCCAACCGACAGGTCGTCGCGGCCCTTGTTGCCGAGGCTGACCGCCGAAGCGCGGGCTTCGACAATCCGTTGCGGCTGCGGGCTGAAGCCGCCTCCTGCAGCCCTCTGCCAGCCCGGGCCGCGCGTCGGTCGGGCGACATGGGCGAAGGGATCGGCGCGTTCGCTCCATTGCGCGCGCCACAGGCTTTCGCCGCCCGTCATGGTCGTCTCTTCCACAACATGATCGCGTGGAAGCTCCCCGACGAAGCGCGACGGGATGCTGCTGGTCCACTGGCCGTAGATGCGGCGGTTGGCGGCATGGAGGATCGTGGCTTGACGGCGGGCGCGGGTGATCGCGACATAGGCGAGGCGGCGTTCCTCCTCGAGACTGGCAAGCCCGCCCTCGTCCATCGCGCGCTGCGAGGGGAAAACGCCCTCCTCCCAGCCGGCGAGGAACACATTGGGAAACTCAAGCCCCTTGGCGGCATGAATGGTCATGATGGTGACCTTGTCGCCGGCCTGCTGGGCATCGTTGTCCATCACCAGGCTGACATGCTCCAGGAAGGCACCAAGGCTGTCATACTCTTCCATGGCGCGAGCAAGCTCGGCCAGGTTCTCCAATCGGCCGGCGGCCTCGGCGCTGCGCTCGGCCTGGAGCATGGCGGTATAGCCGCTCTCGTCCAGCAGGATGCGGGCGAGCTCGGGATGCGGAATTTCGGCCGCCATCTGCCGCCAGCGGCCGATATCGGCGACGAAGCGGGCGAGGCTGTTGCGAGCACGGGACTGCAGCTCGTCCGAGTCCAGCATCGCGGTCGCGGCGAGCAGCAGCGGTTGCTGGGTCGCACGCGCATGCGCGTGAATCGATGCCACCGCCTTGTCGCCAATCCCGCGCCTGGGCTGGTTGACGATCCGTTCGAAGGCGAGGTCGTCGGCCGGCTGCGCGACCAGGCGGAGGTAGGCGAGGGCGTCGCGGATCTCGGCCCGCTCGTAGAAGCGGTAACCCCCAATGATCTGGTAGGCGAGGCCGATGGCGATGAACCGCTCCTCGAACTCGCGGGTCTGGAACTGGGCCCGGACCAGGATCGCGCAATCATCGAGTGAACCGCCGCGGCGTAGATGTGCCTCAAGCTCCTCGCCGACGCGGCGCGCCTCCTCCGAGCCATCCCATACGCCGATGACCTTGACGCGCTCGCCCTGGTTGACGTCGGTCCAGAGCGTCTTGCCGAGGCGGCCGGCATTGTTGGCGATGAGGCCGGTGGCGGCGGCGAGGATGTGCGGCGTGGAGCGGTAATTCTGTTCCAGCCGGATAACCCTGGCGCCGGGGAAATCCTTTTCGAAGCGGAGGATGTTGGCGACCTCGGCACCGCGCCACGAATAAATCGACTGGTCGTCGTCGCCGACGCAGCACAGGTTGCGGCGCGGCTCGGCCAGCAGCTTCAGCCAGTCATATTGGCTGGAATTGGTGTCCTGATACTCGTCGACCAATATATATTTGAAGCGCTCCCGATAGCCTTCCAGCACGTCGGCATGGCTCCGGAAGATGGTCAGCATATGGAGCAAGAGGTCGCCGAAGTCGCAGGCGTTCAGCGCGCGGAGGCGGTCCTGGTAGGCGGCATAGAGCTCCTTGCCGCGGCCATTGGCGAAGGCTTCGGATTCCGCCGCATCGATCTGGGCCGGCGCCCAGCCGCGGTTCTTCCACCGGTCGATGACTCCCGCCAGCTGCCGCGCGGGCCACCGCTTTTCATCGAGGTTTGCTGCGCTGATCATCTGCTTGAGCAGCCGCAGCTGGTCGTCGGTGTCGAGGATCGTGAAGTTGGACTGCAGCCCGACCAGCTCGGCATGGCTGCGCAGCATCTTCGCGCCGGTGGCATGGAAGGTGCCCAGCCATGGCATGGCTTCCACTGCGCCGCCGGTAATTGCGGAGACCCGTTCCCTCATCGCGCGCGCCGCCTTGTTGGTAAAGGTGACGGCCAGGATCTGGCTGGGCCAGGCAAGCCGCATGGCAATGAGGTGGGCGAGGCGGGCAGTCAGCGCCGCGGTCTTGCCGGTGCCGGCGCCGGCCAGCACCAGGATCGGCCCCTCGGTCGTCAGCACGGCCTCCCGCTGCGGCGGGTTCAGACCGGCCAGATAGGCAGGCTCGGGCGTCAGGGCGGGGGACTCGGGCACGTTTTCCAGCTAGGGCGATGCGAACGAAACGGCAACCACGGGGCTTGCCAGAGTCGGATCCGAAGCTATTTGGCGCGGCGACTCGCCATGTTGGGTGGAGTCCCGGCGCGATTCTCCCGACTTGTGCACGATATCCCCGTTATCCACAGGCAAAGACTCGAATTTTTCGCTTTCCCGACTCGAAAAAGCTTGGCAGGTTCAACTCGTGATCGGGACGGAGGTCCCCGCCTCCGAAAGGCGGCAGGTGACGGAAGGACCGATCTCCACCGGATGGCGATGAGGAGGGCTTCGGCCCAAGTCGGACCACCGGAAGAGGCGCCGGAAGAGTTGGCAATGCCTCTGGCAGTTCGTGGCTCCCCCTGGGGGCAAGCGACGCGGAGGTGCCGACCCAAGAAGGGCCGCAGAAGGTAGCCGAACCTGCCCTCGGGCAGGACCAGTTACTGGAAGCGACGCCTGAGCTGGTGAGCCAGGATCGAGAAGCGGAGGGCCTTCGGGTCGTCTGGCTAGCGAACACCGGCAGATCTTAGCTCGGCGCAGATGGGGGCTGGCAGCGATGCCGGCCCCCATTTCTGTTTGGGACCGTAGCAGACGCGAGACCTAGCCGTCCGCGCAAACTGTGATCATCCTAATCCCTTGCGCCGCTGCGCTGGCTCCGCCAGTCAGCTGTAACCAGGCTGAGCGAGAGGGTAGTGCGAGCTGATGACGATGATTGTTGCAATAGCTCTTGGCGTCGCAACTCCGTCGCCTGAAGCTGCACAAGCCTTCCCGGCTGAGCCAGCGCTCTTGCCCAGCCTTCCCTATATCAGCGAACTATCGAAGTCCGGCCTGACTTCGGAAATGTTCGATCGCCCGGTCAAGGCCAAGGCCAACCTGGTTAGCCTGTTCAGCACTGAAGATTATCCGCTTGAGTCCATCCGAAACAGGGAAGCAGGAACGGTTGCCGTCGTGCTTCGCGTGGGTCGGGACGGCCGCCTCGTCGATTGCGTAATCGAGCAGTCGTCCGGTTACCCTGCGCTGGATTCCCAGACTTGCCGTGTCCTGTGGCTGCGCGCCCGGTTCGTCCCCGCCCGGAACAAGGACGGAGTGCCAGTTGAAAGCGCATGGCGGCAGCGCATCCGGTGGGAACTTCCGGAGCCCAAACCGACTCCTTTCAAGCCCTGGTCGATCCGAATTGCCTTGGAATTCATAAAGGGGGGAGGAGTCCTGGCGTGCAATGTCGAAAGCAGCGGAGCCATCGATGCCAGCCAGG
>DASTOV010000101.1:0-5112 GCA_035720125.1 Sphingomicrobium sp.
AACAGCAACGCTCCGCTGGCAGCCGCCGCGGCGACCAGCGCCGGCACCAGCCAGCGCAGGCCGCCGTCCAGCGGCTCGACTTCAGCCAGGTCGAGCTGCTCGTAGTACATCGCCTACCAAATTCGAACGCGCTGGTCGGGCGTCAAGTAGAGCTTCTGGCCCGCCTGGACGTTGAACGCCGAATACCAGGGATCGAGATTGCGGACGACCCAGGCACGCTGCTCGGACGGCGCGTGCGGGTCCGTGATCAGGCGCTGCCGCAAATTCGCCTCGCGATAGTTGCGGCGCCAAACCTGGGCCCAGCCGAGATAGAAGCGCTGGTCGCCCGTGGTCCCGTCGAGGACCGGCGCTTCCTTCCCGTTCAGCGAATGCTTGTAGGCGTCATAGGCGATGGTAAGTCCCGCCAGGTCGCCGATATTCTCGCCGAGGGTGAAGGCACCCTTCACGCTGGCGCCAGGAAAGATCTCATAGGCGTCATACTGGGCGATGAGTGCCTTGCCGGCAGCTTCGAACGCCTTTTTGTCCGCCTCGGTCCACCATTCGTTCAAGCGGCCGTTTTCGTCATATTTGGCGCCCTGGTCGTCGAAATGGTGGCTGATCTCGTGGCCGATCACCGCGCCGATGCCGCCATAGTTGATCGCCGGGTCGGCGTTTGGATCGAAGAAGGGCGGCTGCAGGATCGCGGCCGGGAAGACGATCTCCTGCATGCTGAAATTGGCATAGGCGTTGATCGTCATCGGGGTCATGCCCCATTCCCAGCGACGGATCGGCTCGCCAAGCTTTTTTACATTGTCATTGTGCTGCCACTCGGCGGACCGCATCGCGTTGCCCAGCGCATCGCCCGGCTGGATCGTCAGCGCGGAATAATCCTGCCAGCGCTCGGGATAGCCGATCTTGGTCCGGAAATTGGCCAGCTTGGCCTTGGCCCGAGCCTTGGTTTCCGGCGCCATCCAGGTCAGGCTGTCGATCCGGCGGCCCATCGCCTGGACGACATTCTTCACCAGCTGGTCGGCGGCCGCCTTGGTTTCCGGCGGGAAGTGACGCGCGACATAGATCTGGCTCACATCGTCGGCCAGCGCGCCGGTCGTGAAGGTCACGGCGCGCTTCCACCGTTCTTCCTGCTGCGGCGTGCCCGACAGGGTAGTGCCGTAGAAGGAGAAGGCCTCCTTGTCGAAGGCAGTTGGCAGCACCGACGCATATTGGTCGAGCGAGCGGATGATCAGCTGATCCTTCAGCACTTCGATCGGCGCCTTTGACACAAGGGCGGCAATGCCATTCACCGCGCTCGGCTGCGCGACATTGACCTCGGTAGCAGCGCCGAGGCCGCTGTCGTTGAGGAATGCCGTCCACCCGAAGCCGCCGGCATCGGCCTGAAGCTTGGCAAGCGGCATCAGGTTGTAGGTCTTGGTCGCATCGCGGCTATCGATCTGGGTCCAGTGCACCTTGGCGATTTCGGTCTCGAAGTCGAAGACCGCCTTGGCACGGGCAGCCGCATTCGCCTCTCCGGCAAGCGTCAGCACATTGGTCAGATGCTCGAGATACTTGGCGCGGATGCCGTTCATCCGCTCGTCCTGCGTCAAATAATAGTCCCGGTCGGGCATGCCGATCCCGCCCTGGAACATGATCGTCACATATCGGTCGGGATTCTTGTCGTCCTGCCCGACGAACAGGCCGAACGGTATACCGATCCCATAGCGCCCCGCCTTGGCGGCTAGTGCCGCATAGCCGGCGCGATCGCTCAGTCCCTTGATCTCGTTCAGCCATGGCTGGATTGGCGTCAGGCCCTTCGCCTCGATCGCCGCCGTGTCGAGGTAGCCGTTATAGGCGTTGCCGATCTTGCTGCCGGGAGACTTGGCCGCTTCCTCGATGATTGCCCGCGTCCGTTGCTTCGACACGTCGTCGAGCTTGGTGAACATGCCATAGTTGGACTTGTCGGCAGGAATGGGAGTGTTCCTGGCCCAGGTGCCATTGGCATTCTGATAGAAATTGTCGCCAGGCGCCACGGTGCGGTCCATTCCGGCGATATCGAACCCAAAGCTGCCTAGCTCGGGCTTTGCGCCGGGAGTCGCGGCCTGTGCAGCCGTGATCGCCGGCACAAACGGCGCGGCGCCACCGATCAATGCGGTGCCGGCAGCCAGGAAAATCATCAATCGCTTCATGTGACGGTTCCCCATCCTCTCCAACTAATTGGCGCGACTCAGTCCGCGCGCGCGACACGCTGGCGCCACTTGCGGCCGATCCACCAGCGCCAAACGACAAGCGACACGATATAGCCTACCAGCGCAACTCCAAGGCCGATCAGGAACAGGCCGGATACCAGGGCCGGCGCGGCATCCGAAAACAGCCATTGCATCCAGCGACTGACACTTTCGCCGCGAAGCTCCAGGAAGCTCGCCAGGTCGGTTTGAAAGCCGATCCGCCCGCCGACGTCGATCGCAGCCAGCAGGAAGAATGGCGTGGTCACGGGGTTGGACAGGAAGGTCATCGCCACCGCGATCGGGATATTGGCCCTCAATGGCATGGCGAGCAGTGCAGCCCCGACGATCTGCAATCCCGGTACCATCAGGAAAATGCCGATGAACAGGCCGGCGAATACCGCGCGCGGGACCGACCGGCGGGTGAACCGCCACAGCTCCGAATGGGTGATCCGCTCGCCGAACGGCTTCAGCCAGGGGCTGGCCAGCATCTCGTCTCGCGAAGGCGTGTTTTTGTGCAGCAGCCGCTGCCAGAACCTAACCATGTTGCCTCAATAACCGGCCCTGTTCCCGCTTCCAGTCGCGCTGCTTGATCGTCTCGCGCTTGTCATGGGCCTTCTTGCCCCGCGCCAGCGCCAGCTCGACCTTCGCCCGCCCCCGCGAATTGAAATAGATGGAAAGCGGCACAAGCGTTAGCCCCTGCCGTGTGATCGAGCCATGCAGTTTTTCGATCTGTTTGGTTCGCAGCAGGAGTTTCCTGCGCCGACGCGGCTCATGGTTCATCCAGCTGCCCGCACCATATTGCGGGATATGGCTGTTGATCAGCCAGACTTCCTCGCCCTCGACCAGTGCATAGCTTTCCGCGATCGACCCCTCTCCGGTGCGCAGCGCCTTCACTTCCGTTCCCTTGAGCTCGATTCCGGCCTCGAACCGCTCCTCGACGAAATATTCGAACCGCGCGCGCCGGTTCTCGGCGACGACCTTGGCCTTGTCGAATTCCTGAACAGTGGGGGGCTTGGACAATTGGGCCTCAGATCAGCCCGGCATGGGCAAGCGCGGCATCGACCGCCTTCCGCGATGCTTCCGATGGTGGAGTCATCGGGAGGCGCAGCTCGGCCGGGAAGCCCGGACGGACCTTTGACATCGCATATTTGACCGGTCCCGGCGATGCGTCGGTGAACAGCGCCGCGTGCAACGGGTAGAGCCGGTCCTGCAACTCCAGCGCCTCGTCCCAGCTTCCCTCGCGGGTCGCCTTCTGAAACTCGGCGCACAGCCGGGGCGCGACATTGGCGGTGACCGAAATGCATCCCACCCCGCCCATTGCGTTGAAGCCCAGCGCCATGTCGTCGTTGCCGGAAAGCTGGATGAACTCCTCGCCGCACGCCTGCCGCTGGGCGGAGACACGCGCGAGGTTGCCGGTTGCGTCCTTCACGCCGATGACATTGGGAAGGCGAGAAAGCCTGCCCATCGTCTCGACGGCGATGTCGGTGATCGTCCGTGCCGGTACATTGTACAGCACGATCGGGATATCCAGGTCGGCAACGGTCGAAAGGTGGGCCTCAATGCCTTCCTGGTTGGGCCGGTTGTAATAGGGCGGGACGTGTAGCGCCGCATCCGCGCCGGCTTCCCTGGCGGCCCTTGTCAGCTCGATCGCATGGGCCGTGTTGTTCGAACCGCAGCCGGCAATCACCGGCACCCGGCCGCGCGCCACCTCGACCGTGATCTCGATCACCCGCCGATGTTCTTCGGTCGACAGCGTCGCGGCCTCGCCGGTCGTGCCGCACGGCACCAGCCCGTTCGAGCCTTCGGCGATCTGCCAGTCGACCAGCTCACGGAACGCCGCTTCATTGACTCGGCCCGCCGCAAACGGCGTCACCAGCGCTGGTATCGACCCGAAAAACATGGATATTTTCCTTCACCTGGACTGGTTCGCGGGGGACGGTCGCGAAAACAGGAGGGCTTTGTTCAGCGGCTGATAAGGACTCGGGGGATAGAATGTCCAGTATGAGAGCGTTGGGAATCGTGACACCGTTGCTGCTGTCGACCGTCGCCGTGGCCGCGGTCCAGCAGACCAGCCCGGCGCCTGTTGCAACCGCGGCCGCTGCCCAGGCCACGGGCCAGGCCGCCGCATATGACATCAACTATGCGCTGGCCGACTGGCGGCGCCTTCGCCAGAGCGATGGCTATGCGTTCGCCGACTATGCGCGCTTCGTGACCGCAAATCCGGGCTGGCCGGGGGAAAGCGGCCTCCGCCGCAGCGCGGAAAAGCAGATGCGCCCGGGCGAGAATGCCAACACGGTGCTGGCGTTCTTTGCCACCACCGAACCGCAGAGCGGTAATGGCTGGGCGCGGCTGGCCGAAGCCTATCTGTCGACCGGCAAGTCCGCCGAGGCCCTGGCCGCGGCCCGCGGCGCCTGGGTTTCGAGCGATCTCAGCCAATATGACGAGCAGCTGATCTTTTCCCGCTTCAGTTCGCAGCTGACTGCGGCCGATCATGACAGGCGCGTCGACGCGCTGCTGTTCGGCAAGAAGGCGAGCGACGCCCACCGGATGCTGCCCTGGTCCAGCCCGGGGCGCCGCGCTGCATTGCAAGCGCGGATTGCCATGCAGGCACGCCAGCCGGACGCCGAGCAGCGGTACCAGGCGGTCATTGGCCAGGTCACCACCGACGCCGGCCTGATGATGGACCGCGCCCGCTACCTGCGGGACAGCGGTTACACCCTGGCGGCGCGGCAGCTGTTCGCCAGGGCCCACAGCTTCACGCACAAGCCGGCGGACGCGGACCGCTTCCTCGACATGATGGTCCTGCTGTCGAAGGAGGCCGCCTCCGACCGGCAGTGGCAGCTCGCCTACGACATCGCCCGGCAGGTCGACGATGTCTTCGCCCCGGGCGCCGACATCAGCCTCAAGAGCTATG
>DASTOV010000102.1:0-14201 GCA_035720125.1 Sphingomicrobium sp.
GGAATGATGCCAAGTCCGATCGCCGACACGCGCCCGCCGGTCTCCGCTGAACGTCGCTAACGTCACTAAAGTCTCAAGGTGAGGCGCCTTTTCATGCCTCCGGTGTGACGTTAAGCGATTTCAATTTCCGACAATGAGAAAGAGCCGCTTTTCTCTCGCATATCGGCATGGCTGTAGGACAGGATTTTCTGGTTATCGCTAATGACCGGAATGGGTGGAAAGCGGACACTCAAAATCCCTCTCCCCGCCGGGGAGAGGAGTTAGTCGTTCGGCCTGCCGATTTACGGCGATACGATGCCCGAATGCCAATGTCTGCAATGGGTCGAAGGCGGGCCAAGGGCAACCAAGTTGGCACGCCCCGATTTGTCGTTGCAGCGCCTTACTCCACTCCGTCCGTCGCTTTTGGCCGCAGTGTCAGCAGGTAACGATATTGACACTATTGTCAGCGACACCCACAGTCTGACCATGGTTAGCCAGGCCTACCATCACCCGATCGGCATCCACGCCGACGACATCGACCATATGGGTCATGTCAACAACAGCGTGTACCTGAAATGGGTGCAGGAAGCCGTGGTCGAGTTTTGGGAGAAGGTCGCGCCGCCCGAAGCGGTAGCGAAGCACCTGTGGATCGCGCTCAGCCACGAAATCAAGTATCGCCGCCCAACCTTCCTCGACGACCTCGTTGTCGCGGACGTCATTGCGGAGAATGTCGAAGGCGCGAGAGCTTTCTTCACGACCATAATCAAGCGGGGCAATGAAGTGCTGGCCGAGGTCAGGAGCAGTTGGTGCTGCCTCGATGCGGCGTCGAAGAGGCCCGTGCGCCTTGCCCATGAGATCGCCCAGCGCTTCCTCGCCGACTGATTTGCATTAAATTATCATTTACCCACATTGATTGAACCGCTAACCGCGAGCCTGGAACGACGGGTTTCGTCGTGCCGTTCCCTGTCACGACAATTGCGTGAGCGCTGGTCCTTTTGGCCGGCAAGCCGCCAATGCACGCGGCAATGGAGGGGCAAAACATGAAAAGATATCTGATCGGCGCGGCGGCACTGGCTTTCGCCGCGACTCCTGCTTCGGCTCAAGAAGTTCCGCTAATCCCCGACGACTATTGGGAATGTACCGAAATCGACATTCTGGACGGCCAGTTCAGCAACTATGCGGACTATCTCGCTGGCCGCTGGCGTTCCAGTCAAGAGTTCGCGAAGTCGAAAGGCTGGATCAAGGACTATATGGTTTTCAGCACGGTCAACGCTCGCGCCAACGAGCCTGATCTGTATCTCTGCAGCATCCTCGAGCGGCAGCCGAGCGCTGCCGAGCAGCTGGTTCGAGAGAAGGAGTTCGACGCCTTCATGCAGACCAATTCGCGCAAGGAAGATGCGGCGTTCGGCGCGCGCGCGCCAATGCGCAAGGTTGGCGGTTCCATGCTGATGCAGCGGCTGCTATTCCGCAAATAGTCAATAGTCCTTCGGGCCGGCGTCCTCGCCCCCGAGAGGGCGCCGGCACCAACGTCGACAGGAGGCAGCGATGAACGCGACTCATCTATTGGCTGTTGCCGCAATTTGCCTGGCCGGCTGCGATGGCGCGAACAAGCCTGCGGCGACCGCTGCCGTCGATCCTGCCGCTGTTGAGCAGGAGCTGAAGTCGATCGAAGCGGATTGGGAAAAGGCCTACCAGGCTCGCGATGTCGACAAGGCGGCAGGCCATTATTCGAGTGACGCAGCCCTGGCGAACGCGGGGATGAACCTGGCCAACGACGAGCTGGCACGGAAGATGGCCATCACCCAGCTGCTTTCCGATCCAGGAACGAAGATATCCTTTGCCAGCGACCGCGTCGGGGTCGCGCAATCGGGCGAACTTGCCTACACGCGCGGCCATTATTCAATTCAAACTACCGACCCCAAGACGAAGCAGGCAGTTACCGAGGCCGGCAACTATCTGACCGTCTGGAAGAAGCAGCCTGACGGCAGCTGGAAGGCTGTCGAGGACTTCGTCACGCCAGGAGCTCCGGTTGCGCCGGCAGCTCCGGCAGCGCCCTAGTCGTTCCGACGGCAGGCGGCCATTGCACGAACGGGAGGCTTCGGCCATCACCCGGGCATGCGCACCGATCAGCAACCCGTTCGCATCGCCCTGTTCGCGCCCGATGGCCGAATGGGCATGGCAATCCAGGAGGCCATTGCCGCAGATCCGGGCTTCGAGCTGGATATCGGCAATGGTGAAGTGCTGGTCGATTTCTCTGCCCCCGACGCACTCCGTGCCAGCCTTGACCGGGCCGTTTCGGCCGGCGTTCCGCTGCTGATCGGCACCACCGGACTGATTGAAGAGCATGAGGCGCTGATTGCAGACGCGGCAAGGACCATCCCGATCCTCAGGGCGCCCAACACTTCGCTGGGTGTGGCGCTGCTCGCCGACCTGGTCGAGCGGGCAGCACATGTGCTGGGGCCCGACCAATGGGATATCGAGATTGTCGAAGCGCATCACCGCCTCAAGGCCGACGCACCATCAGGCACCGCGCTGCACCTGGGAAGCGCCGTCGAGCGCGGCCGCGGCATGGACGCGAAGGAAGAACTGGGGCGCTGCGGGACCGGCCTTTCCCGTGAGGAAGGCAGTATTGGCTATGCCGCCGTCCGGGGCGGCACGGTGGCGGGCGACCATGACGTTTTGTTCCTGGGACCAGACGAGCGGCTGATCCTGTCGCACCGGGCGGAAAGCCGGGCGATTTTCGCCCGCGGCGCGCTGGCCGCCGCCCGATTCCTCAAGGACAGGCCACCCGGCCTCTACACCATGCGCGACGTCATCGACGCCGCATGAGCGGTTCCGTGCAGGGGGTCGCGTCGCACGGGCTGGTTCGCCGGCTTGGCCCGTTCGACGCCACGATGCTGGTCATGGGCGGCATCATCGGTGCCGGCATCTTCGTCAACCCGGCTGAAGTGGCGCGTTATGTCCACACGCCCCTGCTGATCGTCGGTGTTTGGGTATTGGGCGGGCTCATCGCGATGGCAGGCGCCTTCGTCTATGCGGAACTCGCCGATCGCCGCCCCGACGTCGGCGGCCAATATGCTTATCTGCGCGATGCATACGGCCCTACGCCGGCATTTCTTTATGGCTGGTCTCTCCTGCTGGTTATTCAGTCGGGCGGGATGGCGGCGGTGGCCATTACCTTCGCTCGATATTTCCTCGACCTGGTGCCGCTCCCGCTGCCGGAAGGTGCGATCGCGGCAGCGGTGCTGCTGTTGCTCGTTGCCATCAACTGCCTTGGGGTACGGGCCGGCGGTACCGTCCAAAGCGGGCTGATGGTGCTCAAGATCCTGGCAATTGCCGCGCTGGTGATCGGCGGCTGGTGGTTCGCATCGGCTCATCCGGAATTCTTGTCGCCGGTTCGAACCGAAACCGCCGCCGACGCCGGCCTGCTTACGGCCATCGGCGCGGCCATGACGCCCGTCATGTTCGCCTACGGCGGCTGGCAAACCGCCAGTTTCGTTTCGGCGGAAATGCGCCACCCCCGCCGTGACCTGGTGAGGGCGCTGCTGCTGGGTGTGGCCGGGGTGGTCATCCTCTACACCTTAGTTGCCTTCGTATGCGTCTACGCGCTCGGGCCGCAGGGACTTGCCGCCTCCGCGACACCGGCTACGGATACGATGCGGCTGGCATTGGGGGAATCCGGCGCCAAGGTCATCGCACTCGGCATTGCCATTTCGGCGCTGGGCTTCCTCAGCCAGGGGATGCTGACGGCACCGCGGGTCTATTTCGCGATGGCAGAGGACAGGCTGTTTTTCCGCAAGGTAGCAGAAGTTCATCCAGGCACGCACGCGCCGGTTGTGGCGATCCTGCTGCAGGGCGCCGCTGCGATCGCCATCGCCCTGACCGGCACCTACGGACAAATATTGAGTTACGTCGTCTCGATCGACTTCATCTGGTTCGGCCTGACCGGTGCTGCGCTGTTCATCTTTCGCAGGCGCGATCCGTCGAGCGCGGGTTTCCGAGCACCAGGTCATCCCGTCATCACCGGCTTGTTCGTTGCGGCATGCGCGCTGGTGGTGATCGCGACCGTCGCCGCCAATCCGCTCAACAGCGCAATTGGGTTCCTGATCCTGTTCGCAGGCATCCCGGCCTGTCGCTTTTGGCAGCGCCGCAATCCGGCAATGGCACCATGACCATCGGACGTGGCGCCATGCGATCGGACTATATGCACTGGGCGAAGTACCAGAAGCGGGTTCGCTACAGCCTTTCTTCCAGCGAAGTTCCCCACTTCCGCCTCGATCGCCTGCCGCTGACGATCTCCGACCTGGACCTCGATGGCGCCAGCCATTTCCGATACGCGCCGCTCCGGCGAGCGATCGCCGCACGGTACGGCGTCAGTCCCGAGAATGTGGTGACCGCCAACGGCACGTCGATGGCCAATTTCCTGGCGATGGCCACGCTGACTGCGCCGGGCGACGAGCTATTGTTCGAGCGGCCGACCTATGAGCCGATGCTTTCCGCCGCGCGTTTCCTTGGCGCCGAAATTGGGTGGATCGAGCGGCGCGCCGAGAATGGCTTTCGGCTGGATCTTGAGCAGCTGGAAGCCAAGGCCTCCAGCCGGACCCGGTTGATTGCGATCACCAACCTCCACAACCCCAGCGGTGCCTTGACCGACGAGGCGGACCTGCGCGCAATTGGCGCCATTGCGGGGCGCTGCGGTGCCCATGTGCTTATCGACGAAGTCTATCTGGATAGCGCGGTCCCGCCGCGGCCAACCTCGGCGCTGCTCGGCCCACAATATGTCGTCACCAACAGCCTGACCACGGTTTACGGCCTCAGCGGCCTTCGCTGCGGCTGGATCATTGCGGAACCCGAACTGGCCGAACGAATGTGGCGCTTGAACGACCTGTTCGGTGTCAACGATGCTCATCAGGCAGAAATGCTGTCCTGCTTTGCGTTTGAGCACCTCGACGAAATTGCCGCCGGCAATGCCGATCGGCTGGCCAGCAACCGGGCGATCTTCAATAGCTTCATTGCAGGGCGACGCGACCTTGGCTGCATGCCTGCCGAGCACGGTATCACCGTGTTTCCGCAGTGGGCCGGCGGCGAGACGGAGCGGCTGGATGAGCTGCTGCGCAGTAAATATGATGCCTCGATCGTCCCCGGCCGCTGGTTCGAAATGCCCAGCCATTTCCGCCTGGGCCTGGGCGGCGACACCGACATGCTGGAAGAAGGGCTGGCGCGGCTGGAATCCGCGCTGGATGAGCTTGCATGAGGAACTCCGACGTCTTTGAATTCTTCCGCCTCCTGGCCGAGTCCAATCCCTCGCCGGAGACCGAGCTTGAGTATGTAAACCCCTACACGTTGCTGGTGGCCGTGGCGCTGTCGGCTCAGGCTACCGATGTCGGGGTGAACAAGGCGACCCGCGCCCTATTCGCCAAGGTGAGGACGCCAGAAGCGATGCTCGAGCTGGGCGAGGAAGGGCTGAAGCAGCACATCAAGACCATCGGCCTGTTCAACACCAAGGCCAGGAATATCATCGCCGCGGCACGCATCCTGGTCGACGAGTTTGGCGGTGAGATCCCCAAGGAACGAGAAAAGCTGGAAAGACTGCCAGGCGTTGGCCGCAAGACTGCAAACGTCGTCCTCAACGTCGCTTTCGGCCAGCCAACCATTGCCGTTGACACGCATATCTTCCGCGTTGCCAATCGCACCGGCCTGGCCCCCGGCAAGACGCCGCTGGCGGTGGAGCTGATGCTGGAAAAACGAGTGCCGGAGACCTTCATTCACGGCGCCCACCACTGGCTGATCCTGCACGGCCGCTACGTGTGCAAGGCGCGGACGCCGGAATGCTGGCGCTGTCCGGTTGCCGAGCTGTGCGCCTTCAAGCCAAAAACGCCGGAGCCCAAGACTAGGACCAGCGCCGCTCCAGCCGCTCGCTGAGGCCCGTCAACAACTCATATTGCGACAAGCCCGTCGCCTTTGCCGCAGCCGGCAGATCATAGTCGAGCGTCACCCAATCGCCCTCGGACAGCTCCGGCGCCGCTGACGCGTCCAGCGCAATCAGGTCCATCGATACTCGGCCAATCAGGGGTAGCGGCCTGCCATTGACGCTCGCGGCGCCCTTGCCTGCGAAGCAGCGAAGATATCCGTCGGCGTAGCCGATGTTGACGATCGCCGCCTCCGTATCGGCCTGCGCCGTCCAGGTGGCGCCGTAGCCGCAGGTCTCGCCCGTCCTGATCTTCCGGCGCTGCACCACTTCCGCCTCGGGAAAGGCGACCTGCGCGATATGGCCGATGGCCTCATCGCGCGGCACGCCGCCGTATAGGGCAAGACCCGGACGAACCAGGTCGAAGCTATAGTCGCGGCCCAGGCAGATGCCGGCACTGTTGGCCAGGCTGTACCGCCTGGCCTTGACCGTTGCCGCCACGGCCGCAAAGCGGTCGCGCTGCACCACATTCATCGCAATGTCCTCGTCCGCGCAGGCGAGGTGGCTGTGGAGTGTGTGCAGCTCAAGTCCCTCAATCAGGTCGATCTCGTCCGAACGAAGGCCCAGCCGGTTCATGCCGGTGTCGACCATCACGTCGCAGGGACGGCCAGGCGCGGCTTCCTGCCACCGCGCAATCTGTTGGGGGGTGTTGAGCACGGGACGCGCTCCGCCAGCCAGGGCGGCCTTCAAATCTTGCGGCCCTACGCCATGCAGCACGCAGAGCTCCGTGCCGTCGGGTAGTGCCCCCAGCGCCTCCGCCTCGGCCCAGGTCGAAACGAAGAAGCTGCGGCACCCCGCCTCGGCCAGCAGTCGCGTCGCTTCGCGCGCTCCAAGCCCATAGCCGTCCGCCTTGACTGCGGCACCCGCAGGCACGCCCGCCGCGCGCTGCAGCCAGCGCCAATTGTTCTGAAGTGCCTGGGAATCGAGGCGAAGGCGTAGCGCGCGGTGAGTCACGGGCCCTGCCCTAGCCAGCGTCTTCGCTATCGTCGAGGTCCGCTCGCGCCTGCTCCCAATTGCGCCCGTCGAACTTCTCGATCGCCAGTTCGACCGGTTCATCAAGACAGTTGGCGTTGACGCTCCACGCGTCGGGGTGGCTGCGGGGCTGGTAGAAGCTTTTCACGCCGCAGACCGAGCAGAAGAGGTGCTCGGCAGTGCCAGTGCCGAAGCGATAGCTGGTGAGCTTGTCAGCTCCCTGCTCCAGCAAGAATTCATCATGTGGAACCATGATGTGGAGGAAGCCGGTCATTGAGCAGACCGAGCAATTGCAGTCGAGCGCTGGAACCGGGGGATCGGACATCGTCGCCCGGAACCGCACCGCGCCGCAATGGCATCCGCCTGATACCTTGATCATCGGTGCCTATTGCGGCGCGGCTACTGGATAATCAACGGGCAGCAACCTTGATCGGATGGCTGGAGGCTGCCGCGATCCGCTGGTCACGCTCATCCGCCAGGCTGGCGAGAGTCTCGGCGCGGCAACGGCGAACGTCATTCTTGCCGGCAACATCCGTATCCGAAGCAGTGCCGCACACTTCATTGACGGCCTGGCTCAAGCGGCGATCGAGGGCCCGCTGGCCTGCCTGGCTGGACAGGTCCAGATCAGCCGTCTGGACGATGCTGGTGGCGATGACGGGCGGCTCGGCCAGGGCCGGAGTTGCACTGAAAGCCAACAGCATGGCGATGAAGGTCTTGGTCATGTCGCTTCCCCTAATATTGGGGCCGGGAGATCCGGCGCGACCCTTCATCTATGCCTCTAAATCAGTTTCCGAAAGCAACGAGTTTGTGATATGGTTCTGCAAAATCGCAGAACACGAATTGCGGGAGCTGGGCTAAGATGGCCGCGATGCTCGACTGGAACGACCTCAAATATTTCATCAGCGTCGCCGATGAAGGCAGCACGCTGGCGGCGGGACGTGCGCTTCGGGTCAGCCAGACCACCGTCGCGCGGCGGATCGCTGCGCTGGAGGAAGCGCTGGGTCTGCAACTGTTCGAAAAGCGGCAGGCGGGCTACGCGCTGACACCCGCTGGCGAGGAATTACTGGAGCGCGCGCGGCTGGTGGGTCAGGCTGCCTCCGGCTTCTCCGAGGCATCCGCCGCGATCGCTCGCGACACCAGCGGCACTGTCCGCATTACCACCCAGGAAATCTTCGCCGTGACCCTGCTCGCGCCGATCCTGCGCGAGCTGCACGAGCAACATCCCGAGATCCTGATCGAGCTGGATGACAGCCAGAATTTCCGCGACCTCGGCGAAGGGGAAGCCGACATCGCGCTGCGCAGCGCCCGCGGCGACCTTGGCGCCGGTGTCGTCGGCAGGCGACTCGGGCGCGATGATTGGACGCTCTATTGCAGTCGCGACTATGCGGCCCAGCATGGCGTGCCGACGACCCGCGCCCAGCTGAAGAAGCATGTCTTCATCGGCGGCGGCGGACCCAATCTCTGGCGCGCCTACTCCTCCTGGCTCCACGATCTCGGGCTCGACGACCGGATCATCATGCAGCACGCCTCGGCAATGGGGATGATGTCTGCGATCCGTTCGGGACTTGGCATCGCCGTGCTGCCCTGCATCGTCGCGGATTCAGATCCCGACCTGATCCAGTGCATCCCGCCAATGGACGGCAATGACAGGGCGATTTGGCTCGTGACACATGAGCGTGTGCGGCATACCCCGCGGGTTCGGACGGTGATCGATTTCCTCTACGAACGGCTGATGCGGCACATTAAAATGCTGGAAGCACAGCGCGCTACCGCTGCCGCCTAAATCGGACCACCCCGCCATTCCGGCATGGCCTTGTCGCCTAACGCGACCTCCACCGCCGCAGCAGCCAGCAATCTTGTTGAATCCAAGATTGGCAGCGAAGAATCGTTTTGCCCGATCAGCAACGGAATCTCGGTGCAGACCAGCGCGACCGCGTCGCACCCGTCACCCTTCAGCTCTTCAATAATCCGCACATAGGCATTGCGGGATTCATCCTTGAAGGTGCCAAGGCAAAGTTCATCGAAAATGATGTCGTCGACGGTCTTCCGGTCGGCCTCGTCCGGCACCGCCCATCCGATTCCGCGCCGTCCCAGCGCGCCGGGATAAACGGGCCCCGTCATCGTAAATCTGGTGCCGAGGATGCCGACCCTGGTACGAGCGTCCTGCCGCGCCTTCTCTGCAACCACTTCGCCGATATGAAGTCCGGGAATCGGAAACGGCTCGCCGGGGGTCTCCAGTGCGATGTGCGCCGTATTGTCGGGGCAAACGAAGAAGTCGCATCCCGCCGCGGCCAGCTTCGTCGCATCCTCCATGAAGAAGGCTCGGAGCTGTTCGTTTTCCCCGCACTCCCACGCCTCCAGTACCAGCGCCATCGGGCTGCAGGTCATGGTGATTTCAGGGTGCATGTGCGCGCCCAGCCGCTTAACGCCCTCCAGGCAGGCGGTCCGGAAGCATAGCCCTGCCCCTTCGAAGCTGTGCGCCAGAATGCCGATGTGTTTCATGGATCAATCGCCATCGCCGCCGTCACCATTGCCATCGCCAATCCGAACCTGACCATCACTCCAATGGTCATAGTTCCCCTCGCTCTGATCCTTGGTGCCTCGCAGCCTCAACAGCCGATCCAGCAGGAATATCAAAAGCAATCCGACCCCCGCGAAAACCAAAATGGCGATCAGATGATGCGTCGTCATTCCACCGTCACGCTCTTGGCCAAATTGCGCGGCTGGTCGACGTCGGTGCCCTTGGCCACCGCGACATGATAGGCGAGCAGCTGCACCGGAACCGCATAGACCAGCGGCGCGATCAGCGGGTGGACCTCGGGCATTTCGATCGTCGCCATGCAGCCCTCGCCCGCATCGGCCAGCCCCCTGGCGTCGCTGATCAGGATGATCTTGCCGCCGCGGGCGCGAACTTCCTGCATGTTGCTGACAGTCTTTTCGAACAGCGGCCCCGACGGTGCGATGACAATCACCGGTACCAGATCGTCGATCAGCGCGATCGGGCCATGCTTCATCTCCCCGGCGGCATAGCCTTCGGCGTGGATGTAGCTGATCTCCTTCAGCTTGAGCGCACCTTCCAGCGCCATCGGATAGTCGGGGCCGCGGCCGAGATAGAGCACGTCGCGCGCAGGGGCGACGAGGTGCGCCATTGCCGCAATGTCCTCGTCGTGGCCCAGCGCCTGGTTGATCGCCTCGGGCGCCTCGCGAAGATGCTCGACGATCTCGCGTTCCTCCCCCTCGCTCATACGGCCCTTGGCGCGGGCGAGGTTGGCGGCGAGCGCCGCGAGCACCGCCAGCTGGCAGGTGAAGGCCTTGGTCGAGGCGACGCCGATCTCCGGCCCGGCGTGCGTCGGCAGGAGCAGGTCCGCCTCGCGCGCCATCGAGCTGGTCGGGACATTGACGACCACGGCGATCGTCTGGCCCTCTTCCCGCGCATGGCGCAGCGCCGCCAGCGTGTCCGCGGTTTCGCCGCTTTGCGAAATGAACAGCGCCAGCCCACCGGGCTCCAGCACCGGCTGGCGGTAGCGGAACTCGCTTGCCACATCGATATCGACGGGCACGCGGGCGAACTGCTCGAACCAATATTTGGCGACCATTCCGGCGTAGAAGCTGGTACCGCATGCGACGATCGTGACGCGGTTGACGGTTGACAGGTCAAAGTCGAAATCGGGCAGCGCGACCTTTCCCTCGAAGGGGCGAACATAGCTCTGGAGAGTCTGGGCAACCACGACCGGCTGCTCGAAAATCTCCTTCTGCATGTAATGGCGGTAATTGCCCTTCTCGATCCGCGCCGACGACGCGCCGGATTCAACGATCTCGCGCTCAACCGGCTGATTGGTCCGGTCGTAGATCTGGATGCTGTCACGCTGGACGACGGCCCAGTCGCCCTCTTCCAGATAGGCGATCTTCTGGGTCAAGGGCGCCAGCGCAAGAGCGTCGGAACCGAGGTAATTCTCGCCGTCGCCATAGCCGACGGTGAGCGGCGCCCCCATGCGCGCGCCGATGATTTGGTCGGGGAAGTCCTTGAACAGGAACGCGATGGCGAAGGCGCCGTGGAGGCGTGGCAGGACGGTAGCAACTGCCTCGGTCGGCGAAGAGCCAAGTTCGATCTCGCGCGCGACCAGGTGTGCGACCACTTCGCTGTCGGTTTCGCTCAGGAAGGTGCGGCCATCGGCCACCAGCTCGTCGCGCAGCGGCTTGAAATTCTCGATGATGCCGTTGTGGACCAGCGCCACCGGTCCGGCGATGTGCGGATGGGCATTGTCGACCGTCGGCGCGCCGTGGGTCGCCCAGCGCGTATGGGCGATGCCGGTGTCGCCATGCAGCTCGGCGGCGCTCAGTTCGCGCGCAAGATTGTCCAGCTTGCCCTCGGCCCGGCGGCGCTCGAACTCGCCATCCTGCACGGTACAGATGCCAGCCGAGTCATAGCCGCGATACTCGAGACGCCTCAGACCGTCGAACAGGCGCTGCGCCACCGATTGCTTGCCGACTATTCCAACAATTCCGCACATGCATTTGGACCTTGGCTAGACAGTATAGGGAACACGGATTCCCGGCCAGTTCGCCGAGAAATCCTTGGTGTTTCGCGTCACCAACACCCGACCCCTCACCTGGGCCGTCGCCAGTATGATGGCGTCTGGCGATTTCAATCGTGGGCGCTCGCGCCGGAGCGCTGCCGCGCGCTCCGCGATTTCCTCATCGACTTCATCAACACCGAACCCTGACAGGAATGTGGCCACATCCCTAAGAGAGGGCCCGGCTTCCTTCGCCATGACTTCGATCCATACCATGCGACTGATCCAGGCACGTGAGCCAGACGAAGCCGCGCGACGTATCTCCGAGCGCGCGGGCTCAAATCCCGCGAGCGCGTCGATCACGATATTAGCGTCGAATGTGCGCCCGCTCACTTGCGGTCAGGCGACTTTGGGGTGGGATAGCGGCCCGCAATCATATCGAGATAGATCTGGCGCTGCCGATCATCCTCGGCGTCGAACAGGTCAGGAAATTCTGCCTTCACTTCCTCGTAATCGTCATCCCAGGGTCGTGTCCAGGAAGCGCGCTCACGCCGCTGCCATTCGACCGAGTCGCCGATGTCAGTGCGGCCTTTCCATAGGCCGAAACCGGCGTCGATCCAGTCCTTTGGTGCGTCGGCTCGATAGGCGGAAACTGCCTCGCGCAATACAGATGCGCGCGACTTGCCCTGCTCGGCCGCGATCTGGTCAAGCCACCTGATATCCTCATCTGGTAGGTCAGCTAGAATCCGAGTCATTGATATACTGATATCATATCACGATATCATGTCAACGTTTCTTCGCCTGTTGTCGCGCCCGGAAACGGGCGGCCCAGCCGGCAAATCCCTTTTGCTCGCCTCGCGCGATGACCAGTTCGTCGGCCGCGACATTCTTTGTCACCACGCTGCCTGCACCAACGATTGCGCCCGCGCCGATGACAACGGGCGCGACCAGCGCGCTGTTCGACCCGATGAAGGCACCCGCGCCGATCTCGGTCCGATATTTGCCAAAGCCGTCGTAATTGCAGGTGATCGTGCCAGCGCCGATATTCGCCTTTTCGCCGACCTCGGCATCGCCGATGTAGCTCAAGTGGTTGGCCTTGGCGCCCTTGCCCAGATTGGCTTTCTTGACCTCGACGAAATTGCCGACCTTGGCGCCCTCGTCGAGCACGGCGCCGGGCCGCAGCCTGGCGAACGGCCCAACCTCACATCCGGTCGATATGATCGCGCCTTCGATGTGCGAGAAGGCGCGGATCGTCGCGCCATCGGCGATCTTCACGCCCGGGCCGAACACGACATGCGGCTCGATCGTGCAGTCGCGCCCCAATTCCGTATCGGCGGAGAACCAGACACTCTCCGGATCGATCAGGGTCGCGCCCTGCTCCAACGCTTGCCAGCGGCGGCGCGTCTGCCAATCTTCTTCCAGGGCAGCCAGCTCGGCGCGGCTGTTGACACCCGCCGTCTCGAACGGCTCCCCTTCGATCGCCACCGGATGGCGACCCTCGTCATTGGCGACCATGACAATGTCGGGAAGATAAAATTCGTGCGCCGCATTATCGTTGCCGATCTTGGCAAGCCAGCGGAACAGGTCCTTCGATCCGACCGCCATCATGCCCGAATTGCACAGCTTGACCGCGCGCTCTTCGTCGCTGGCATCCTTGTACTCGACCATCTTTGCGATGCGGTCGCCTTCGCCCAGGATCACACGGCCATAGGTCTTGCCGTCAGCTGGCGAACTGGCCAGCACCACCACGCCGGGATCGTCGTCCGCGGCCAGCCGATCGAGCATGCGCCGCAGCGATTCTTCGGTCACGAACGGCGTGTCGCCGTAAAGGATCAGAATTGGTCCTTCAAAGCCGGCCAGCGCCTGCTCCGCCATCTGCACGGCATGGCCGGTGCCTTTTTGCTCCGCCTGCAGTGCCGTCTCGACGCCATGGCCGTGCAGCGCCCTCTCGAGCTGCTCGCGGCCCTTGCCGACGACCACGACGCCCCGTTCCGCGCCCATCGCTTCCACGGTGGACAGAAGGTGCATCAGCATCGGCCGTCCGGCGATGGGATGAAGCACTTTGTGGGTATCCGAGCGCATCCGCGTGCCCTGCCCCGCGGCCAGGATCACGACCGAGAATTTCGACTGAGTCATCGCGCCCGCCATTGCACGCCCGCCCCCGCTTTTCCATAGACCAAGGGCCCCAGCATCATGCTGGAGCCCGGGATCCACCTGTCCTTGTGCTTAGATCGCCGGCGGCGCCTTCGGCTTTGCAGGCGTGCGCTTCCGCGCCGATGCGCTGGACCGGCGCTTGACTGGCGCCTTGCGCGCACCCGACTTGGCCTTCGCCGCCTTCACAGCGGGCGCCTTGCGGGTTGCACCCGTCTTCCGCGGCGCCGCGCGCTTGGCAACCGGCTTCGATGATGCACTGCCTGCGCCGGCCGCGCCGACATCGTCGGCCCATTTCCCGGACAGGACGCGCTGCGCCGCGTCGGCCACCGCCTCGGCTATCAGCGATCCAAGCTTGGAAGCGTTGTTCATCATCGTCGTGGCGGCCTGGCTGGCACTATCGGCCGCGTCGAGCCCGGCGTCGCGGATCGCCTTGCGCGCCTTGGGACTGGCGGCAATTGCTGCAGCGGCCGCGGTCAATCCGGCGGCGAGCATTTCGCGGCTCATTGCCGCCTTGGCGATCTTGTCGAAATTGGTCTTGCTGGTTCCACCGGCACTGCTTTTCCCGCGACCCGTCGAAGTCTTGGCCATCGCTACCTCCCTTTCGATCCTTTCCG
>DASTOV010000103.1:0-3200 GCA_035720125.1 Sphingomicrobium sp.
CTGCCATCCGATGAGCCAATCCCGCCGCCGACGTTCCGAGACTGGCTCACGATCACCGCGATCTGCGCCTTCCTGTTGGCACTGACCTATGCCGCCTGGCTGATCCCGATCGGCGGGCTCAGGTGGCCGGCGGTGATCATCGCCGGCTTTGTCGCCGCGGCCGGTCTGTTCGTCCTGGGCGGGATGATCGCCGCCGTTCTGGGCATCGTCGACGTGAATGAGGACCGGAAGCCTTGCGCTGACGAGCGACCGCCTCTATAGGCGCCCCGCTTTCCAGATCATTGGAAAACCGAACGGCCCGGCCAGTAAGGGCTGCCGTGGCAGTTCGAAACGCTCGCGCCAGTTGGCGCTACAAGGAGACGAAAATGCCCAAGCTCAAGACCAAGAGCGGCGTCAAAAAACGCTTCAAGCTCACCGCCACCGGCAAGATCAAGCATGGCGTGGCCGGCAAGCGCCACCGGCTGATCAGCCACAATGCCAAGTACATCCGCCAGAACCGCGGCACCGAGGTCCTTGCCGACGCCGACACGGCGCGGGTGATGGCCTGGGCCCCGTACGGCCTCAAGTAAGGAGCGGATAGACCATGGCACGCATCAAGCGCGGCACGACCACGCGCGCCAAGCACAAGCGGATTCTGGACCAGGCGAAGGGCTATTACGGCCGTCGCAAGAACACCATCCGCATCGCCCGCCAGGCCGTCGAGAAGGCCGGGCAATATGCCTACCGCGACCGCAAGGTGAAGAAGCGGAGCTTCCGCGCCCTGTGGATCCAGCGCATCAACGCGGCGGTTCGCGCCGAGGGGCTGACCTATGGCCAGTTCATCCACGCGCTGAAGCTCGCCAACATCGATTTGGATCGGAAAGTGCTCGCCGACATTGCGATGCACGAAGCCGAGGCGTTCAGCGCGATCATCGCGCAAGCCAAGGCAGCGCTGCCCAAGGCGGCGTAGGCATTTAGCCTAAGAGACAAGGAAGGGCGTCGGGGGCGATTCCGGCGCCCTTTGTTTTTGCACGATCTTCGCGCCTAACGTCACAAAAGTCTCAAGGTAAGACGCCTTTTTGCCCGTTCGGTGTGACGTTAGTCGAATGGCATAGGACGCGGCAGGGTAGAGCCTGGCAGACGCAGCACCACCCCATTTTGCAACTGCTACACAAATTGCGTGATGCGATCGATTAGCCAGTAGCTCGCCAGCCCGCCAATCGCATAGGCCATGGCCAGGCTGGCCGTGCGGAGCTGCTCGAGGCTGGCAATGCGCCGTGCAATGCCGGCCAGCAACAGCAACGAAGCGACGAAGGCAATCTGGCCCAGCTCGACTCCGACATTGAAGAACAAGAGCGCCAAGGGAATGTCGTTTTGCGGCAGACCAATTTCCGCAAGCGCACTGGCAAAGCCAAGGCCATGCAGCAGGCCGAAGGCGAAGGCGACCAGCCATGGCTTGCGCGAGGCCAGGCTTGGCATGCCCTGCCTCTGGCGCACAATTTCGACGGCGACGAACATAATCGACAAGGCGATGAAGGCCTCGACCGGCGGTACCGGCACGCTAATCACGTCCAGGGTAACCAGCGCAAGCGTGATCGAATGGGCGACGGTGAAACTGGTGATGGTCCATATCAGCGTGCGAATGCTGGCGACCAGCATCACCAATGCCGCAACGAACAGCAGGTGGTCGAAGCCCAGAAGGATGTGCTCGATCCCAAGCCGGGCATAGCGAGCGGATACACCGAGAGAGTCCGGTGCCACGGCGATGGTGAGGCTAGGCTCGACAGGCAGGACCTTGTGCAGTTCCTCGCTGCCATCGAGCCGGATGAAGCGCACCAGCACTTCGCCGCGGCCTTCGGTCAATCCTTCGAACCTAAGCTCCTTGCCAGGCAACCCTCCCGGAACGGTGATCCGCCCGGTCATCACCGCCGTTCCGCCAGCGTAGGAAGAAGTCAGCGGCTGGGTGAAGCGGGAATTTTTCGGGAACACCGGCTGGACCGGGAGCAATGTGAGCTCGTCCCTGGCCGGCGTTTTCCAGCGGACGTCATAGGTTTCCGCATCGCGCTCGGTCAGCTGGAGATAGGCTGGCCGAAACGTGTCGGCGGCGGCCGGCACCGCCAAGCCCAGGCAAAGAAGCAACAGGAGAATACGGAAGAGCGGCGGCAAGGTTACGGGAACTTCGTAGCAGGCAAGGCGGCCGTCAGCTCGATCCGGTAATCATCCCTGAGGCGCCGCAAGGTGGCGTCCGCCGCCCTGGCCCGCCGATCGGCCTCGAAGTCTCGGGCAACCGCCTTGCGCACCTTGTCGAGCGGTGGAAGCCGGCCCGGCATTCGCTTTTCAATCTTGACGAGATGCGCACCATAGCCCGACCTGATCGGCCCCTCCCATTGACCGGGCCGGATGGTGGCCATGGCCTTTGCAAATCCGTCACCAAAATCACGCTCGACCAGGTCGAGGGGAAACAGGTCGAATCGCGCAGGCAGCATCCGACTTGCGCCAATCCCTGCCGGATCAGCCCCCGCCAAGAGCGCCCCGCGCGTCCCGCGCAGGGCTGCCTCGGCCTCTGCGCCCTCCAATGACGGATCGATCAGCACCTGCTCGAAGCTGACCAGGGTCGGCTCCGCATAGCGGTCGGCATGGGTCTGCAGCCATGAATCCAGCTCGGCTTCGGTGGGCGAGCTGGCGGCTCCGGATTCTTCGGCCAGTACCTCGAACTTCTGCCGGACAAGGCGCCTGATCGCGGGATCGTCGCGATCGAGCCCCAGGGCGAGCCCCTCGCGGTAGAAAATCTCGTCGCGAATATGGGATTCGACCAGCCTTGTCAGCTCGTCGGCGGTAGGCGGTCGCTGCCAAGTGGCTTCGAACCGGGTGATGAGGCCGGCGACGACCTTGTCGTCGATGCGGATGCTGCGGTCGGAGCCGCTGCCGCCAAGCAGCGCATAAAGCAGGAACAGCAATAGCCCGATCAGGAGGAAATGGAGCAGGGGTTCCTTGAAAACGGTTCTCAATAGCTGACGAAATGTCCCGCGCACATTGGTCTGTCCAGGGCTTTGCGGTTCACCATCCCTGGACATTCCAGCCTCCTGTCAGCCAACATTTGGTCAGGGAATGAAGCCGCAGACAATCATCTTGTCGACGATCGGTGCAGCGACCTTTCCGACAAAGACAGCGCGCATCGCCGGGTCCTGCTGAAGCTGGTGCCCGATGCGATCCTTCATTTG
>DASTOV010000104.1:0-3378 GCA_035720125.1 Sphingomicrobium sp.
GGGCGTAGGCCGACAGACTCTCGACGTAGCGGCGCTGCCCCTCAGCATAGATGGTGTCGAAGGCGAGTGAGGATTTGCCCGAGCCGCTGAGGCCGGTGATGACCGTCAGGCTTTCGCGCGGGATCGAAACGTCGATCCCCTTGAGATTATGCTCGCGCGCGCCGCGAACGGTAATGTGGGTCAGCATCTGCCTAAATTCGTTCCAGATTTGTTCTTGTTTTACGCGAGGGAAATCGGGTGGTCAACGCGGGTCGGTCAAAGATGGGTTCCCGCGCACGATAAGCAAGCACTTGCATGTGCCATCCGGCACGATAGCCTGCCATCATGAGGGGAATTCATTTCGGCCTGACCGGCCTGTCCGTCCTGCTTGCCAGCTGCGCAACCCAGGTGGCACCCGTCGCACCGGTCATCGCGCCCTATAATCTAAAGATCAGCAACGGCACGATCTATGACGGCAGCGGTGGGGCCAGCTACGTCGGCGACGTCGCAGTCAGCGGCGATAAGATTGTGTGCGTCGGGCACTGTCCGGGCCCGGCGATTGAGCGCATTGACGCCACCGGCCTCGCCGTCGCGCCGGGCTTCATCAACATGCTGAGCTGGGCGACCGAAAGCCTGATCGCCGACGGCCGTGGGCAGAGCGATATCAGGCAGGGCGTGACCCTGGAGGTGATGGGCGAGGGCGAATCGATGGGCCCGTGGAACGCCGCGATGAAGGCCAATGAGGCAGCGCGGCAGGGCGACATCAAATATCGCATCGATTGGACCAGCCTGGGCGAATATCTCGCCTATCTTGAAAGAAAGGGCATTTCGCCGAACGTCGCCAGCTTTGTCGGCGCGACCACGGTCCGCGTGCATGAGCTGGGCGAAGGCGATGTCGACCCGACGCCGGAACAGCTGCAGCGGATGCGGATGCTGGTGAGACAGGCGATGGACGAGGGGGCGATGGGGGTCGGTTCTTCGCTGATCTACGCCCCGGCCAACTTCGCCGAGACTCCCGAGTTGATCGCGCTGGCCAGCGAGGCAGGCCGTTGCGGCGGCATGTACATCAGCCATATCCGCGACGAAGGACCGAAGCTGATCGAGGCGATCGACGAGCTGGTCGAGATCTCGGAGAAATCCGGCGCGCCGGCGGAAATCTATCATTTCAAGCAGTCGGGCCGCGATAATTGGGGGAAGATCGACGCTGCGATCGGCCGGGTCGAGGCGGCGCGGGCGCGCGGCCTTCGCATCACCGCCGACATGTATACCTATCCGGCCAGCTCGACCGGGTTCGACGCGGCCATGCCGCTGTGGGTGCAGGCGGGTGGGATCGAGCAGTGGGTCGGGCGGCTGAAGGATCCGGCAACGCGCGCCAGGGCACTGGCCGACATGCGGAAACCCGATGCGTCGGAAAACACCAAGCTGGCGGTGCAGGAGCCGGACAAGGTCCTGCTCGTCGGTTTCAAAACCGAGGCATTGAAGCTGCTGACGGGCAAGACGCTGGGCGACGTGGCGCGGGAGCGGGGCAAGCCGCCCGAGGAAGTGATCGCCGACCTGATCGTCGCCGACAACAGCCGCATCCAGGTGGTCTATTTCGGCATGAGCGAGGAAAATGTCGCAAGGCATGTGACCTTGCCCTGGATGGCGTTCGACAGCGATGCGGCAGCGATGGCGCCGGAGGGCGTGTTCCTGAAATCCAGCACACATCCGCGCGCCTACGGCAATTTCGCGCGACTGCTCGGCAAATATGTTCGCGATGAGAAGCGACTGTCGTTGGCCGAGGCGGTGCGGCGGCTGACTTCCTTCCCCGCGGCCAATCTTGGCATCAAGGACCGGGGCGCCCTGAAATCCGGCAATTTTGCCGACATCGCCATTTTCGACCCGGCAAGGATTGCCGATCGCGCTACCTTCACCCAGCCGCAGCAATATGCCGTCGGCATGGTCCATGTGCTGGTCAATGGCGTTCCGGTACTTCGCGACGGCGAGCATACCGGCGCGACCCCCGGGCGGTTCGTGAAGGGCCCGGGCGCGGGACGGTGCCGTTAGCCTAGAGGATATTCCGCCACCGGCTCGTAGTGGGCGCCGTCATGGCCGAGGCGGCTTTCGTAGAGAATGAAATGGTCAAGCGCCTCGAACGGTGCGGATAGGCCGGCGTGTGCTTCAAGCCATGCTGTCGGATCAACTGCCGATCGGCGCCGCCGAGCTAACGTAATGTGGGGCAGGAAGGCGCGACGCTCGGGTTCCAGGCCGATGCTGAACAGGGCTCGGTCGACCTTCTTGTGGAGTGCGTCGAGCGGTTTGCGTGGCCCCGCTCGGGCGAATAGCACGCCGCGTGGGCCCTGGTCGAAAAATCCGACTCCGTGCAGGCCAAGCTCGATCGAAGGCGCCCGGATCGAGCCGAGCGCGGCGACGATGTCCTCGGCTAATGGCCGCTCAACCTCCCCGATGAAGCGCAACGTAACGTGAAGCTGGTCATCGCGCTGCCAGGCCCAGCCGGGGGGGCCGCCGGCGATGGCGTCGAGACAATGGCGCCTAAGCGTGACAGAAGGCCGAAGCGCGACGAACAGGCGGTGCATGAGACCACATTATCGGTCATTGCGATCGAAGCGAAGCAATCCAGCACTGGATCGCCGCTTCGCTGTCACTCCTCGCGATGACGACGGGTCTTGTCGTGTTTTGCTTGAACAGGAAGCGAACAAGCCCGATATATCGGGCGTCGTAAGGGCCTTTTGCCCTACACAAGGAGTGAAAATGCAGAACCAATTCGACCCGCGCACGGCGACAGGCGGATATGATCCGACTGTGTCGGTCGGCGTCCCGCGCGCCGTACGCGATGCGGGCCTTCGGTCCTACATGCTCAAGGTTTACAACTACATGGCATCGGGCGTGCTGCTCACCGGCATCGTCGCCATGCTATTCGCCGGATCGGGCTTCGCTGCGCAAATCATGGCCACGCCGCTGCGCTGGCTGATCATCTTCTCGCCGCTGGCCATCGTGTTCGCGATGAGCTTTGGCCTCAACCGGATGAAGGAATCGACGCTCCAGACGCTGTTCTGGACCTTCGCGACGCTGATGGGGCTCAGCATGTCGACCATTTTCCTGGTCTTCACCGGCGTGTCGATCGCCCAGACTTTCTTCTCCGTCGCGGCGGCGTTCCTGGGCCTCAGCCTGTGGGGCTACACCACCAAGAAGGATTTGAGCGGCTTCGGCACCTTCCTGATCATGGGTGTGGTCGGCCTGTTGGTGGCGATGATCATCAACATCTTCCTGCAGTCGACGGCGATGCACCTGGCGATCAGCGCGATCGGCGTGCTGCTGTTCGCGGGCCTCACCGCCTATGACACGCAGAAGATCAAGTCGATGTATGCCTATGTTGCGGGCACGGACATGATGGGCAAG
>DASTOV010000105.1:0-2016 GCA_035720125.1 Sphingomicrobium sp.
CTCCGGATGTCGCGCTGCTTCCCGGAAGCCGCCGACCTCATGGCCTGGTACCGGCTTTATCGCGGAATCGACCGGCGCGACGTGGCTGAGGCTCATGCGCTCGCATTGGCCCGTCGGGGTCCGCCTGCGACCTATGTGATCGGAGCCGCGACCCCGTTCCGCCTCGAGGATTGCGAGGAACTGCTGCACGATGCGCCGTCGGCGATCGAGCGCCGCTGCCCCGGCCTGATCAATCAAATGGCTGCAAGGGGATGGCCGCCCCTGAAATCGATCGATCGCGTCTACGACTGCAGCCTTGCTGCCAAAGACCTAGGCCACTCGCCGCGCTTCGGCATTGGTTCCTGCCTATCCGATGACTGGGATCCGCTCCCGTCGCACTGACGCCACACCTTGCCGCATTGCAGCAACGACCGTATCTGCGCACTCATGACATCGACCAACGACATCCGCCGCAGCTTCCTCGACTATTTCGAGAAGAATGGGCACGCGCGGGTGCCGTCGGCCCCGCTGGTGCCGCATAACGATCCCACGTTGATGTTCACCAATGCGGGCATGGTGCCGTTCAAGAATGTCTTCACGGGCCTGGAGACGCGACCCTATTCGACCGCGACCAGCAGCCAGAAGTGCGTCCGCGCAGGCGGCAAACACAATGACCTCGATAATGTCGGCTATACGGCGCGCCACCATACCTTTTTCGAAATGCTGGGGAATTTCTCCTTCGGCGATTATTTCAAGGATCAGGCGATCCATCACGCCTGGACGCTGCTGACGAAAGATTGGGGGCTTCCGGCCGACAAGCTGACAATCACCGTCTATCACACCGACGATGAGGCGTTTGATCTGTGGAAGAAGGTTGCCGGCCTGCCCGACAGCCGCATAATCCGCATCCCGACCAAGGACAATTTCTGGGCGATGGGCGATGACGGCCCATGCGGTCCCTGCTCGGAAATCTTCTACGACCATGGCGATCATATCCCGGGCGGGCCGCCGGGAAGCCCGGACGAGGACGGCGACCGCTTCGTCGAGATCTGGAACCTGGTGTTCATGCAGTTCGAGCAGGCGGCAGGCGAAATTGTGTCCGAACTGCCGAAAAAGAGCATCGACACGGGCATGGGCCTGGAGCGCATCGCCGCGGTGATGCAGGGCGTCCACGACAATTATGACACGGATACCTTCAAGGCGCTGATCAGGGCGAGCGAGGAGCTGACCAGGACCAAGGCGGAAGGCGAGAGCCAAGCATCGCATCGGGTCATCGCCGATCATCTGCGTGCCTCGGGCTTCCTGGTCGCCGATGGCGTGCTGCCGGCCAACGAGGGCCGGGGCTATGTCCTCCGCCGCATCATGCGCCGCGCCATGCGCCACGCTCACCTGCTCGGCGCCAAGGAGCCACTGTTGCACCGGCTTGTACCGGAGCTGGTGGCGGAGATGGGCAGCGCCTACCCCGAGCTGGTCCGCGCCGAGCCGTTGCTCGAGGCGACCCTGTTGCAGGAGGAAACCCGCTTCCGTCATACGCTCGCCAATGGCCTGAAGCTGCTTGACGAGGCGACGTCAGAAATGGGCGAGGGCGGCATTTTGCCCGGCGAGACGGCCTTCAAGCTCTACGATACCTATGGCTTCCCCTACGACCTGACCGAAGATGCGCTGCGGGCGCGCGGCCTCAGTGTCGACCGCGGCGGCTTTGACTCGGCGATGGCCGAGCAGAAGGCGCAAGCCCGGGCTGCATGGAAAGGCTCTGGCGAGAAGGCATCGGAAGAGCTTTGGTATGACCTGGCCGAGGAAATCGGCGCTACCGAATTCACCGGCTATTCCGGCCACGCGGGCGAGGGCGTGGTGTTGGCCCTCATCAAGGATGGTGCAAGGGTCGACGAGGCGAAGCAGGGCGAGACTGTCACGCTCGTGCTCAATCAGACGCCCTTCTATGGTGAAAGTGGCGGGCAAGTCGGCGATGCCGGAAAACTAAGCTCTCTCATTGGTTTCGAGGGCGAAGTTGAGGATACGTTGAAACCTCTGGGCAAG
>DASTOV010000106.1:0-4518 GCA_035720125.1 Sphingomicrobium sp.
GATCCAGTTCCGCGACCCGCAGCTTGCCGAGCGGATCGTCAAGATCCTTACCGAGACCGGCTTTCCCGCGCGCCGGCTCGAGGTCGAGATTACCGAATCTTCCTTGCTTGAGGATCGCGAACAGGCGCTGACGATCGTCCAGAGCCTCAGGAACAACGGCATTACCATCGCGCTCGACGATTTCGGGACCGGCTATGCCTCGTTGAGCCAGCTGCAGGTGCTCCCCTTCGATCGGATCAAGATCGACCGGAGCTTCATCAATGCCCTGGGCAACAACGAACAGAGCGCGGCGATCGTCGAGACGATCACGGCGCTTGGAAAATCATTGCACGTCCCGATCACTGCGGAGGGTGTCGAAACGCCCGCCATCCGCGAACGCCTGGCCGAACTTGGATGCTCGGACGCGCAGGGCTGGTATTTCGGGCGCGCCGTGGAGGGTCATATCGCCAGCATGCAGTTTTCACGGCCGGCCGAGGCGAAGGCTTCGCCGGAAGACCCGGACAAGTGGGAACCCCGCGCCAGCGGGAACAAGTGGTAAGCCGCCTGACCGGCGGTACGACTATCTGGACCCGAATCCGGTCAGCATCGTCCGGATCGTCCTGAAGCTGATCAGGATATCGAGCCAGGCCGAGAAATATTTCACATAGTAGAAGTCGTATTGCAGCTTGGCGTGGACCTCGTCGACGGACGCGACATGGCCCTGGTTGACCTGTGCCCAGCCGCTGATCCCGGGCCTCACGACGTGGCGATAGCGATAAAAAGGGATCTCGCCGGTGTACCAGGCGGACAGAGCCTCGGCTTCCGGCCGCGGCCCGATCCAGCTCATCTGGCCCATGATGATGTTGAAGATTTGCGGCAACTCGTCGAGGCGCGAACCCCTCAGCCTGGCGCCGATACGCGTGACGCGCGGGTCGCCGTCCGCGGTGATGACGTCTTCAATCGCGCCGTTGGCCGGGCGATGCACCATGGTGCGGAACTTCAACATGTCGAAGGTGGCGCCCGCGCGGCCGACGCGCCGCTGCCGGAACAGGATAGGGCCGGGACTGTCCAGCCTGATGGCAAGCGCGATCGCCGCCAGCACCGGCAGAGCGAAAGGCAGTACGGCCAGGGCAACCAGCAGGTCGCCGAGCGACTTCATGTGGAAATAGCCGCGCGCCGGCACCAGGCTGCCGAAGCTGTTTTCGGACAAATGGTCGATGGCGACCCGGCCGGTCAGGGATTCGTACAATTGCTTGACCTGGTAGACCATCCGCCCCTGCACCGCGGCATCGGCCAGGAGCGCTTCCCACTCGGCGGGCAGCTCGCGAAAATCCGCGACGAGGCCGTCGCACCCCGCAGTATCCTCAAGCGATGCATGGCTCATCACATGCCAATCGACCTTCTCGATGGCCTTTAGCCGTTCCACTTCGCCAAACGGAACGATCGCGATACGGTGCCGGATGTAGCGCTGCACCGAGAAATAGAGGCCGTAGCTCCACAGGATGTGGGCGATGAAGCCCGTGGCCAGCGCCAGTCGGTCGTAAGGAAGGCGCGTCATCAACAGCACCGTCACGATGATCGCATGCGCGGCCACGATCGACGGCAGGATCACATGGGTCGACCGATTGCCCGGATAGGTTTCGATCGACAGCCGCGTCCAGAACGCAATCAGCACCGCGAATGAGTTGAAGATCAGCGCATTGATCGACGCTTCATAGAATGCATCCTCCGGCCGGATGATCGCGCGCAGCAGGAATGGAAGCAGCGCAGTTGCGACGAGGGCGCCAAGCAGGTTGAACCGCTGCCGGGAAACGAAGCGGCGCTGGGTTCGAAGCGCGGTTGGCGGAGCGTGCAACATCTAGGGTCCGCCTAGGCTTTGAACACTTACTTCGTGCAACGTCTAGAGGCGGATTCAGGCAGCGGGCCGCCTTGTCGCTACTGTCTGCCGCGGCCGACGCCGCGATAGATGAGGCCGGCCTCCTCGGCTTCGCGTCGATGATAGATATTCCTGAGGTCGATCAGCAGCTTCCCGGTCATTCGCCCGGCAATTTCCTTAAGGTCCAGCGCGCGGAACTCGTCCCATTCGGTGACGATGACCAGCGCGTCGGCACCGTCGGCGGCAGCCTCCGCCGATGCCGCGAATTCGACGCCCGGAAGCAAGGGTTCGGCCTGCTCCCGCCCCACCGGATCGAACGCCGCAACCTGCGCGCCCGCAGCCTGCAGGCCCTGCACCAGCGGGATGGACGGCGCATCGCGCATGTCGTCGGTGTTGGGCTTGAAGGTGAGGCCCAGTACGCCGATCCGCTTGCCCTCTACCGATCCGCCCATTGCCGCGATGACCCGTTCGGCCATTGCCTCCTTGCGGCGATCGTTCACCTCCACGACGGTCGAAACGATGCGCTGCTTGATCCCTGCCTCTTCGGCGGTCCTGAGCAAGGCCAGCGTATCCTTGGGAAAGCAGCTGCCGCCATAGCCGGGACCCGCGTGCAGGAACTTCGGCCCGATCCGATTGTCCAGCCCGATGCCGCGCGCCAGGTCCTGCACGTCGGCGTCGACTGCCTCGCACAGGTCGGCCATTTCGTTGATGAAGCTGATCTTGGTCGCCAGGAAGGCATTGGCCGCATATTTGGTCAGCTCCGCCGTCCGGCGGCTGGTGAACAGCATCGGCGCGCGGTTGAGGAACAATGGCCGGTAAATTTCTGCCAGCACGTCGCGGGCCTTGTCGTCCTCGGCGCCGACCAGGATGCGGTCTGGGTGCTTGAAGTCGGCGATGGCGGCGCCTTCGCGCAGGAATTCCGGGTTGGAAGCAACCGACACGCCTTCGGGCGCGCCTTTGTCCTTGAGCAGCGCAGCGATCTGGTCGCCGGTCCCGACCGGCACGGTCGACTTGGTGACGATCACGATCGGCCGCTCAAGCAGCCCGGCCAGCTCCTCCACGGCAGCGAACACATAGCTGAGGTCCGCATGGCCATCGCCGCGCCGCGACGGCGTGCCGACCGCGATGAACACGGCCTCCGCACCCTCGACTGCCCTGGCAAGCTCGGTCGTGAACTGGAGCCGCCCGCGATCGACATTCGACTTCACCAGCGCCTCGAGCCCCGGCTCCCAGATCGGCATCCGGCCGGCCAGCAACCCCTCGATCTTGGCCTCGTCCTTGTCGACGCAGGTCACATGATGCCCGAAATCAGCCAGACAGGTGCCGGAAACCAGGCCCACATAGCCGGTGCCGATCATCGCGATGCGCATTTGTGCTACTTTTCCCTAATTGACTTTGGCTCGGCGGCTTAGCCGGGTCAGGCGCTCATGCTCAAGCAATCCTTGGCCTGGAAATAGATGCAGACGCGGAACAAAACCCGTTTACGGCCATTTACAGGGCAGTAAGCGGGCAACCTGAGGCCGCGCTGACCTTCCGCCCCGCCTGCATTTCACTGCAAGATGGGAGGAACGCATGGTCCTGATCCCGACGAAATTGGGAGCAACGGCCGCGCTGGCCGTGCTGCTGGCCGGCTCGGCGCTGGCGACGGACGTCACAATGGAATTTGACGCTGACGACTTCACCACACCATTGGTGATCGACAATCCCTATTGGCCGCAGGTTCCGGGCGCGGAGTTCCTCTACAAGGCAGAGACCCCGGACGGCTGCGAATGGAGCCATGTGAGGGTCGCCCCCAATGGTCCTGGCGAATTTCCGACCAAGCTGATCACGATCGGTACGGACGAACTGACCGTGCGCACCGTCGCGGACTTCGAATATGAGGACGAGGACTGCGGCGGCCCGGTTCCGGAGGAATTGGTCGAGAAGACCTTCGACTGGTACGGCCAGGACGACTTCGGCAACGTCTGGTACTTCGGCGAAGACACTCAGAACTGCGACGGCGCGGATGATTGCGAGCCCGGCGGAGGCGCCTGGCAAGCGGGCGTCGACGGGGCGCTTCCCGGCATCATCATGCTCGGCGATCCGGATTCCGGCGAGCGCTACCGCCAGGAGTTTGCGGAAGGCGTGGCTGAAGACTGGGCCAAGGTCATGAATACCAACAATCACCCCGTGCTGCGGGACGAGGATGCATTGGAGCCCGGCGAATGGGACGATTGCCTGGTGACCAAGGAATGGAACGACCTGGAGGGCGGCTCAGTCGAGCAGAAGACCTATTGCCCCGACGCCGACGGCCTGGTGCTGGTCGAAGAGCATGGCGGCAAGCTGGTCCGGTTCGAACTGGTCGATCCTGGCGCGGTGGACGCAAGTGCGAATGCCTTCACCTTCCGCAAGGTTCCGGGGAATAGATAGCATCGCGGCACCTGGCTGGCAGGAAGGTTAAGTCTCGATTTCGCCACAAAAATCGCTATAGGAGCGCGCCTTCCTATGGCTACCAAACTTCCCACTCCGCCGCGCGTCGGCATGGTCTCGCTCGGCTGTCCCAAGGCATTGGTCGACAGCGAGCGCATCCTGACCAAGCTGCGCGCCAACGGCTATGACATGTCGCCCGACTATGCCGGGGCGGACGTGGTGCTGATCAACACCTGCGGCTTCCTCGACAGCGC
>DASTOV010000107.1:0-3243 GCA_035720125.1 Sphingomicrobium sp.
TATGCGCGCGACAACGCCTTTTACCAGCATTGGGACGGCATCGCGCGCGACCGGGAGGGCTTCATGGCCTGGATGGAGCGGCATGTGCTGGCCAGTTCCGACCATCGTTCCTTCCTCGCCAGCCTGCGGCACGCGGCATGACCGGCTGGACGCGCGACGAGATGATGATCGTCGCCGCAGCGCGGCGGCTGTGGGACGGATGCGTCTGCTTCGTCGGCATCGGCCTTCCGAGCGCGGCCTGCAACCTGGCGCGGATGACCCACGCGCCGAGCATCGTGCTGATCTATGAGTCCGGCACGATTGGCACGCGCCCTGATATCCTGCCGCTGTCGATCGGTGATGGCGAGCTGGCCGAAACTGCCGCCTGTGTCGTGCCGCTGCCCGAAGTGTTCAGCTATTACCTCCAGGCCGGCCGGATCGATGTCGGCTTCCTCGGCGCGGCGCAGATCGACCGCCTGGGAAATCTCAACAGTACCGTGATCGGCCCTTACGCGACGCCGCGCACGCGCCTTCCCGGAGCTGGGGGCGCGCCGGAGATTGCCACCCACGCGCAACAGACGTTCGTCGTCATGAAGGCTTCACCGCGCAGCTTCGTGAACAAGCTCGACTTCTGCACCAGCGTCCCCCATCCGCGGGCGGTGATCACCGACTTTGGCGTTTTGACGCCGGGCCAAGAGAGCGGCGAGCTCATGCTGACCGAACTGTTTCCCGACTCAAGCGTCGAAGAGGCACGCGCAGCAGTCGGCTGGTCGCTGGCGATTGCAGGCGACATTCAAATCCTGCCGGAGCCCAGTGCCATCGAGCTGGAAACCCTGCGCGCGCTCAACCGCCGAACGACCGAGGCGCACCGCCGCCCGGTGGAGCTGCCCGCATGACCGAAACAATATTCGAAGGAGCCGCTGTGTCCTCCCCGCACATCAAGACGGAGCTGCCCGGCCCCAAGGCCCGCGCGATGATGGCGCGGGATGCCGAGGTGATCTCGCCATCCTATCCGCGCGACTATCCGTTCGTGATGTCGCACGGCCGCGGCACCGAGGTGTGGGACGTCGACGGCAACCGCTTCCTCGACTTTGCCGCCGGCATCGCGGTCTGCGCCACCGGCCATGCGCATCCGCAAGTGGTTGCGGCGGTGCGCGAGGCAGCCGGGGAGTTCCTCCACATTTCCAGCGATTACTGGCACGAGCGGATGATCGCGCTGGCCGAGCGGCTGGCCCGGCTGGCGCCGATGGGCGAACCGGCGATGAGCTTCTTGTGCCAGTCGGGCACGGAAGCGGTCGAGGGTGCGATCAAGCTGGCGCGCTACGTCACCGGGCGGTCGCGCTTCGTCGGTTTCCTCGGCGGTTTCCATGGACGGTCGATGGGATCGCTGGCCTTTACCTCAAGCAAATATACCCAGCAGAAGGGCTTCTCCCCGACCATGCCGGGGGTCACCCATGTGCCCTATCCCGATAATTTTCGGCCGCTGTTGGCTGGGGACGACCAAGGGCGGGCGGTGCTCGACTATATCCGCATGCTGTTCGAACGCAGCGTGCCGCCTTCCGATGTTGCAGCCATCCTGATCGAGCCGATCCAGGGGGAAGGCGGCTATCTGGTACCGCCATCCGGCTTCCTGGCGGGGCTTCGCGAGATATGCGACGAGCACGGCATCCTGCTGATCTTCGACGAAGTGCAGTCGGGCATCGGCCGCACGGGCCGCATGTTCGCCAGCGAGCATGAGGGCGTGTCTCCAGACATCATGACCTTGGCCAAGGGGCTGGGTTCGGGCCTGCCGATCGGTGCGCTGGTCGCCAAGCGGCGACTGATGGAGCAATGGAAGCGCGGCGCGCACGGCAATACTTATGGCGGGAACCCGATCGCCTGCGCCGCGGCGATCACCACGATCGACCTGGTCGAGCATGAATATGCCGCCAATGCTGCCAAGGTCGGGGATTATTTCATGGCCGGTCTCCGCGACCTCGCCCAAGGCTACCCCTGCATCGGCGAAGTCCGGGGCCGGGGCCTGATGATCGGCATGGAGCTGGTCGAAGGCGACGGTTCGCCGGCTCGTGCGCTGTGCGACGCGCTGATCCACCGTGCCTTCCATAACGGTCTGCTGCTCCTGTCCTGCGGCACCAGCACAGTGCGCTACATGCCGCCCTTGACCGTGACCCGCGACGAAGTCGACGAGGCGATGGGCTTGATCCGGCTTGCCCTGGACGAGGCGCTTTCGGGGTGAGCGGCACGAGGGGGCTCCTCGCATTCGTGGCCATGCTGGCAATGGCCGCTCCGGCCGATGCCGGGCGCGAACCCGTGCTGAAGCAGGTCGACCTTCCGCACAGCTATTACTGGCGCGAGCTCTATATTCCGCAGCTCACCACCGGCCCCTCGAGCGCCAGTTTCACGCCTGACGGCCGCGAGCTCATCTACAGCATGGCCGGATCGCTCTGGCGGCAGGCAATCGGTTCCGATGAGGCGATCGAGCTGACGCATCCCAAGGGAGCCCATGATTACCAGCCCGACGTGGCCAGCGACGGGCGCAGCGTCGTCTTCAGCCGCTACAATGGGAAGGGCATAGAGCTTTGGCGGCTCGACCTCGCCAGCGGCCGCGAGCAGCCGCTGACCAGCGGCGACGCGGTCAATGTCGAGCCTCGGCTTTCGCCCGACGGCAGGAAGATCGCCTGGGTCTCGACCGAGGGCACCGGCCATTTCAACCTGTTCATTGCCGACATTGGCCCCGACGGGCTGCACAGTGCGCGGCCGCTGCTCGGCGAGCGCAAGAGCAGCATCGACCGCTATTATTATTCGGCTTTCGACCACGCCATCAATCCATCCTGGTCGCCGGACGGCGCTCGGATCACCTTCGTCGGCAATCCCGAAGTGGCCTGGGGCACGGGCGACATCTGGTCGGTATCGGTCGGCAATCCCGCCGATCGCCGCAAGATTCATTCCGAGGAGACGTCGTGGAGCGCGCGACCCGAGGCGTCGCCGGACGGCAAGCGCATCCTATTCGCCAGCTACCATGGCCGCCAGTGGCGCCAACTGTGGCTGACCACGCCGGAAGGAGACGCGCCGTTGCCGCTGACATTCGGCGAATTCGACCAGAGCGCCGCGCGCTGGTCTCCGGACGGTGACAGGATTGCCTACGTCAGCAATGAGCAGGGCAACACGGCGCTATTCGTCCGGGAGGCGGTTGGCGGCGCCCAGACGAAGGTTGAGGCGATCAAGCGGCGCTACATGAAGCCGCATGGACGGCTGACGCTGGAC
>DASTOV010000108.1:0-5051 GCA_035720125.1 Sphingomicrobium sp.
GTTGATCTCCACGTAGGATTCGGGGCGCACCGGATGGGCCAGGGGGCCGGCGTCCTCCGGGAACTGGGCCGCGCGCAGCCCCTTCACGTCGGCGATCCTTTTCACCGGACGCGACTGCATGTCGGCGGAGAACTCCTGGTCCCGGAAGATGGTGAGCCCCTCCTTGAGCGAGAGCTGGAACCAGTCGCGGCAGGTGATCCGGTTGCCGGTCCAGTTGTGGAAGTACTCGTGGCCGATCACCTCCTCGATGGCCTGGTAATCGTCGTCGGTGGCGGTCTCCGGGCTGGCCAGCACGTAGCGCGAGTTGAAGATGTTGAGCCCCTTGTTCTCCATCGCGCCGAAGTTGAAGTCGTCGACCGCAACGATGTTGAACAGGTCCAGGTCATACTCGCGCCCGTAAGTCTCTTCGTCCCAGCGCATCGCGGCCTTGAGGCTTGCCATGGCGTGCTGCGTACGCGACAAGTCCTTTTCGCGAACCCAGATGTTGAGCTCGACGTCGCGTCCGCTCATGGTCGTGAAGCGGTCGTGGTTGGCCTTGAGGTCGCCTGCCACCAGCGCGAACAAATAGCTGGGCTTTGGGAAGGGATCCTCCCACTCCGCCCAATGGCGGCCGTCGTCGGCATCGCCGCTGCCGACACGGTTGCCGTTGGCCAGCAGGATGGGAAACCGCGCCTTGTCGGCGCTCATCCTGACCCTGTAGCGCGACAGCACGTCCGGGCGATCGGGATGGAAGGTTATCCGACGAAAACCCTCGCTCTCGCACTGGGTGCACAGAATGCCGCCCGAGGCATAGAGGCCCATCAATCGGCTGTTGGCCGAAGGAGCCAGCTCGACCTCGGTTTCGATCCTTGCCTCGTCGCCGGTCAGCTCGATGACCAGCATGCCGTTTTCCACCGTCCAGCCCGCCTCGGCACCGTCGACGCGGACCACAAGCGGCGTTAGTTCCTCGCCGGCCAATCTGAGCGCGCGGTCGTGCGTGCCATTGCGGACGACCTGTAATTCCGCCCGCACGACGGTCCGGTCGGGATCGAGGTCAAGGTAGAGGGAAATTTCCGGAACCAGCCAGTCGGGCGGCAGATAGGCATCGCGGTAAATGGCAACATGTTCCGGCGCAGCCGGGGCTTCGGGATGCTCGAGGACGTCAGACATGGCCCAGGGTGCTAGGACGCACATTGTTTCCGCGCAATTAAAAGCGGCTCGGGCCAGGGATGGCGCGGGTGCTTGTCAGGATGAACTGTGCGGCTAGTGTCGATCTTGAAACAGGGGGAGGGACCAATGGCATTCGTTGAGCTCCTGGCCGCAACGGCGGCCTTTGATCCGCAGGCTGCGACCGAGGCCTATCTCTCGACCTTGCAGGGTGCGGCCCGAGCCAAGAGCGACGCCTATTTCGAGGGAGGATATTGGCTGCCCCTGTGGGGCGCGCTGGTGTCCGTCATTGCCTATTGGGCGATGCTCCGTTTCCACTGGTCGGCTTCATGGAGTGGCTGGGCACGGCGCGTCACCGGCCGCCGCTGGCTTCAGCCGGCGCTCTATTCCCTGCCGTTCACCATTGTCGCTGCCGTCATCGTCCTGCCCTGGACGATCTACGTCGCCTTCTACCGCGAGCATCAATATGGCCTTTCGAACCAATCCTTCCTCGAATGGTTCAAGGAATGGGGCATCATGCTCGGGGTCGGCCTGGTTACCGGGGCCATCTTCTTTGCCATCATCTACGCGGTGATCCGCAACAGTCCGAAGCGCTGGTGGCTATGGGGTGCCGGCGCCTTCGCTCTTCTATCGACCGTGCTCATCATGCTGGCGCCGCTGTTCATCGAGCCGCTCCTCAACAAATATACGCCGATGGAAGCAGGTCCGGTGCGTTCCGAAATCCTGCGCATTGCCCATGAACAGGAAATTCCTGCTGACAATGTCTATGTCGTCGACGCGTCGAGGCAAACGAAGCGCATTTCGGCAAATGTCGCGGGACTGGGCCCGACGATCCGGATCGCACTCAACGACAATCTCCTGAACCGGTCCAACCTGGCGGGGATCAAGGCCGTCATGGGCCATGAAATGGGCCATTATAAGCTCTACCACATCCAAAAACTGCTGCTTTACATATCGTTGATGGCCCTCGCGGCCCTGGCCATCTGCTATTGGGCCGTCCCGCGTTTGTTGGCACGCCATGGCGACCGCTGGGGTGTCAGGGAGGTAGCCGACCCGGCCTCGGCCCCGGTGCTTCTCGGCCTGCTCGCCCTGTTGGCCGTGCCCGGCGGCCTCATCTTCAACAGCATCATCCGGATCCACGAATCCGAAGCGGACGCATTCGGGCTTGATGCGGCCAGGGAGCCTGATGGCTTTGCCATGACGGCGATGCAGCTCAGCGAGTATCGCAAGATCGAGCCGGCGCCCTGGGAGGAAATCATCTTCTACGACCATCCGTCCGGCCGCACGCGCGTGCAGATGGCGATGCAATGGAAAGCGCAGCACCTTGAAGAATTGCCTCCCGAGCAGCGTGGCATGATCGTGATGGTGCCGCCGCAGGCGAAATAGCTAGCCTGCGTCGGGCGCGGTGGCCGGCAGCGGCCGGCGTCGGCCGGCGAGCGCGAGCAGCATCCCGCCGAGCGAAAGCACGACCCCGGCAATCGCCAGCGGGCTCCAGCGATAGGCTTCGAATATTGTCGACAGGCTCATGGCGATGATCGGCACCATAACGCTGGAATAGGCCGCCTTGCCCGGCCCGATTTTCCGCACCACCGGAAAATATAGGGCGAAGCACAGCACCGAGCCGAACAGCGCAAGGTAGAGCACGCCGGCCCAATAGCCGAGGCGCGTCTCGACGACCGGCGGGCCTGCGACCGCATATGCCAGGCAGACGTCGATGATCGCGCCGATCGCCATCGACCAGGCGAGGAGCGCCAACAACGGATGACGGTGAGCTTCCTTGCCCGCCTGGTAGACATTTGCAGCGGACGCACCGAGCAAGCCTGCGAGGGTGAACGCCAGTCCGATGGCAATGTCTCGGCCGTCCGCCGGGCTGGTCCGCAGCTCATGGGCGAACAACAGGGCGACGCCGCCGATTGCGACGATTCCGGCCGCCAGGAATCGGCCGCCCGGCTTCTGGCCAAGGAAAGCCCAGGCGAGCAGGCTGTTGGGGATCAGCAGCAGCGCGAACACCGTGGCCACGACGCCCGAGGTGATGAAGCGCTCCGCCACATAGACGCTGTTGAAGTTGACGCTGAACTGGGCGACCCCCAGCACCAGCGCCGCGAACAGGCCGCCGCGATCAATCTTCAGCGACTGTCCCTTCCATTTGGCAACCAGCGCCATGGCGACCGCCGCAATCATGAAGCGATAGGCAACCGACCATTGCGGCGGAACGGTGCCGATCTGGTCGCGGATCACGATCCAGGTCGATCCCCAGACGCCCGTGAAGATGATGAACGGAATGATGATCGACGCATCGATCCGCGTCGCATCGTGGACAGGCCGGTTCACAATGCCCGAATGGCGGCGGCCAGACGTCCGACCGCACCCATGTCCTGGTCCCAGCTGGTTACCAGCCGTACTTCGCCTGGACCCCAGTCGTAGAAATCATAGCCCTGCGCACGAAGTGCCGCCGCCTCTTCCGTGGTCATGCGCACGAACAGCTCGTTGGCCTCGACCGGATAGACCAGCCGCTCGGGGCCAGCCGCATCGGCCAGCGCGGCGGCGGCGGCATTGGCGGCGCGCGCGTTGGACAGCCACAGATCATTCTCAAGCAATGCCAGGACCTGGGCGGCAAGGTAGCGGCCCTTGGACTGCAAATGGCCCGCTCGCTTTCTCAGGCGTGGCACATCCGCGGCTTTGGCGGGATCGAAGAAGATCAGGGCCTCGGCGTTCATCCCGCCATTCTTGACGAAGCCGAACGACATTACATCGACTCCGGCGCGCCATGTCATCTCGGCCGGATCGGCGCCGGTAAAGGCGATGGCGTTGGCAAAACGCGCCCCGTCCATGTGGAATCCAAGGCCGCGTCGCTTCGCGACTTCGCCCAGCGCGGCGACCTCGTCGGGATGGTAGCAAAGCCCATATTCAGTGGCGTTGGTAATCGAAAGGGCTGCGGGCTGGACCTGGTGGACGTCAGGCCGGACGCGGGCGCAGGCCTCCTCGACGGTATCCGTTGTGACCTTGGCGCCCTCGCCGGTCAGAAGGGTCAGCTTGGCGCCGTGGGTGTAGAAGCCCGGAGCACCGGCTTCGTCGACTTCGATATGAGCGACTTCGTGGCACAGGATGGCGCCGTGCGGCGGGCACAGGGCGGCAAGCCCGAGGCAATTGGCTGCGGTTCCCGTGGCCGCCCACAGCGCACGCACTTCCTTGCCGAACAGATCGGAAAAGGCGCCATCAAGCCGCTGTGACCATTGGTCGCCGTCGTAGGCGGTGTCGAGGCGATTGGCGGCGCTGATCGCTTCCAGCACTTGCGGGCAAGCCGCGGCGGCATTGTCGGAGAAAAAGCGCATTGCCGCAGGGCATGGCGGGGCGCCGCCGGAAGGTCAATGCGAGGTTACGGCGCCCTTCGGACGATTGTCGTCCTCGGACGTGCCCCGCACGTCCCGCGGGCGAAAATGGTGCTGCCGGTGAGGATTGAACTCACGACCTCAGCCTTACCAAGGATGCGCTCTACCACTGAGCTACGGCAGCTTGTCGGAAGGACGGGCGCGCCTATGGCTGGTCGCCGCCGCCCCGTCAACCCGCTTGCGCCGGCGTGCCACGAATATTAGCGCAGGGCCGATGACCAAGGCCAACCAGGACAAGGCCGGGCGACTGGCCGCCGCACTGCGCGAGAATTTGAAGCGCCGAAAATTGCAGGCGCGTGAAAGTCAGGCCAAGAAGGAGCCGACCCAGCCCGCGAGCGAATAGCCGAGGTCGAGCCCGCGGTTCAGAGCCACCCGCGGTCCCAGCATGTAGAGGCAGGCCAGCGCCCAGCCCAGCGCGACCAATCCTAACGGCTTAGCGGCGCGCATTGCCTTTCGAGCCATGCCTTTTCCTCCCCCGAAAGCTGCGGGCCGATCCGCGCCAGCACCTCTGCATGA
>DASTOV010000109.1:0-15236 GCA_035720125.1 Sphingomicrobium sp.
CGCAGGCCAGCAGGACCTGATGAAAGGCCTGATCGCGGGTGACGGTAAATCGGTCCGACCGGACGCGCTTCGCGAGCGAATGCGACAGGTGAAACCGGTCGAGGGGAATGATCGCCCGGCTGCGCGGCTCTACCCAGAAAATGTCGCCTGCGTTTCGGCTGTCGGCCATCGGGAATATGCCGGCGGCATAGCCCCTTAACAGCATGCGCGGATCGAGACCTTCGCTCACAGCAGTTGGCGCACTTCCTCTTGCGGGCGGCAGAGGCGCACGCCCTTTTCGGTTTCGACCAAAGGACGCTGAATGAGGATCGGATGTTCCATCATCGCGTCGAGAATTTCATCATCCGTCACATTTTCGCGGTCCAGGCCGAGGTCCCGCGCCAGCTGTTCTTTCTCCCGGAGCCCGTCTCGAGGGCTGATCCCGGCGCGCTCGTAGAGCTGTTTGAGCTTCTGGCGGCTGGGCGGCACCTTCAGATATTCGACTACGGTAACGTCCGCGCCCTCATTGTGCAGGATTTCCAATGCCTTGCGAGACGTTCCGCAAGCAGGATTATGATAAATCGTCGCCTTCATTCCAATTCCGTTCAATTGCCGTTGGCCATGCTGCCACAGAGAGCCGCGGCTTAACAGCGGTAACGGCGAGTCGAAGGCTGACAGGGTTCGAATGGAGGAACCTCCTTCCATGGCTGTCGTTGGGCGGACGTGGCTTGTGCACCGCTGCCGGGGGCGTCGGGTCCTGGGGCACGGTCCAAGATGACAATCGAAAAGGGAGTCAGAATATGCGGAAATCGATGATCGCAATCCTGCTCGCCGGTACTGTCTCGCTCGGCGCATGCGCAACGAGCAGCGAGCAAGCCGGTGACATTGCGCAGGGCGCGGCGATCGGTGGTACAGCCGGCGTTGTGGCCGGTGCCGTCATACCGGGCGTCAGCGTGATCGAAGGAGCGGCCATTGGTGCCGCAGTCGGCGGCCTTGCCGGCGCAGTCTGGGCCGACAACAATAGCGACGGTTACGCCGACGGCTAGGTCCAGAACGGCCAATATTACCAGGGCACACCCCCGGGATATGACCCGACGCTGCGCCGCGTGGCGACCGGCGCGCTGGTCGGCGGCGCCTTGGGCGCCGGTGCCGGCGCGGTGATCGGCGGCCTGAGCCCGATCGAAGGAGCGGTAATTGGCGCTGCGGTCGGTGGGCTTGCCGGCGCCATCTGGGCCGACAATGATCGTGACGGACAGGCCGACGGCTATGTCTACAACGGTCAATATTATCAGGGACAGCCGACGGGTTATTCGCCCTCGGCAGCTCCGCCCCCGCCAGCCGCCGGTGAACGCGGCTGATGGTAGCAAAGATCGTTCAACGATCCTTGCCGAAGCCCGCCGGACGCCCATGGCGCCCGGCGGGTTTTGCCTTGCTGGCGGCTTGCATGTCCGTCGTGGCGGCCCCGGCCCTGCCGGCCATCACGACGGCTGCCGGAATTGGCGAATCGGTCGCTGCGCGCCCTGACGCGCGCCCTCAGTGGGTAAGGGCCGGAGACAAACGAGCGGCGCTTCACCTGATCTTCCTGATGGAAACGTCCAACCTGGACGGCCTCAGTCCGAAGAAATTCAACGTGAAATCCCTGAAGCGGGCTGTCCGCACCGCCGGCTTGGGCAATCCTGCCGCCGAGGCCAAGGCGAATGCCATGCTGGACCGCGCGCTGCTCGCCTATGTCGCCGCCCTGCGCGAAGCGCCGACAAAAGATTGGATCATCAACGACAGGGAAGCGGTCCCCGCGCCGCGGCCCGCTGCCGAGCTGCTTAATGAGGCGGCGACCTCGCCGTCGCTGGATGCATGGATCAGCGCAATGCCGTTCATGCACCACAGCTATGCGGGGCTCCGCCGCGCGCTGGCCCATGCCATTGAACGCAGGGATCGACGGTCACAGGAGCTGCTGCGTGCCAACTTGCAGCGCGCGCGCTTCCTGCCTGCCCACGGCCGCTATGTCCTGGTCAACACCGCCGCCCAGCGCCTCTACATGTATGAAAATGGGCAGGTGGTCGACTGGATGCGCGTTGTTGTCGGCAAGCCTCATCAGCCCACGCCGATGATGGCGGCGACGATCAAGTTCACCGCGCTCAACCCCTATTGGAACGTACCTGCCGACCTGGCCGCAGAGCGGATCGCTCCGAACGTTATCAAGGAAGGCCTCGGCTATCTGAGACAGCAGGGATATGTCCTCCTGTCCGACTGGGGAGAGAGGGCACGGCCCGTCAATCCGGCGAAGGTCGACTGGGAGGCCGTGGCGGCTGGCCGAGTGCTGGTCCGGGTGCGGCAAAATCCAGGACCGGGCAACGCCATGGGCCGGATGAAGTTCATGTTCCCCAACCCGCAGGGCATCTATCTGCACGATACGCCGAACAAGGAGCTGCTCAACGAAGACGCCCGGATGTTCAGCGGCGGGTGCGTTCGATTGGAAGATGCGCCGCGGCTGGCCAGGTGGCTATACGGGAGGCCGCTCAATCCCAAGGGAGCCAAGACGGAGCAGCCGGTCAGGCTTGAGAAGCCCGTTCCGGTCTATTTGGCCTATCTGACGGCGGTTCCCAGCGGGAACCAGGTCTTTTTCTTCGACGATATCTACGGCAAGGACCGGTCGATCCTGGCGGCGGCGGACATTCGCCGCGTTGCGGCGCGCTAACGGCGGAAGCGAATGCCCCAGGTGTAGTCGCTAAAGAGGTCGGTCTCGATTGGCCTGCCAGCACGGTCGCGCGCGGGACGAAAGCGCAGCCGCTCGGTCAAGAGGCGACATGTGGTGGAGTCCAACAGCTGGCTGCCGCTCGACGCAGTGATGTTGCAGTTCCTGATCCGTCCGTCGGCCATAACGGTGAAGCCAACGCTGACTCGTCCCTGGAGCCGATCCTTCAGCGCCTGCCGTGGATAGTCGCTGTCCTGGAGCCCGCCCGAAATCCATTGCGCGGGCGAGCCGCCGCCGCCATTACCGCCGCCGCCACGCCCGGTGCCTGAACCGCCCGCACCGGGTCCGGTCCCACTGGTTGCGGCGCCGGCAGTTGGCGCGCTGCCCGTCCCGGCGATTGGTGCCCCCGTGACGGGCGACGTTGCCGGCATCTCGATTGCCACTTCCGGCACAACGATCGGAGTGGGCTCGGCCTGTTTGCCCGCGGCCCCTTCTTCCTCTTCGGCCTTGCCGGTCCGAGCCTCGGGCGGCGGTGGCTGCACGGGCAACTCGTTGACGTCGATCAGGACGGTTGGGGCGCCGTTTTCACGGTCGAGCGGCGTATCGCGGCCGGCAAGCAACGCCAGTCCGACCAATCCGGCATAGACGGCAATCACGCCGGCAATGGCCTTGGCCTTGTCTGGCCGGGTTGGATCAGCACGATAGGTGGACATCGCACAGAAAACGCGTGCGGTAGTCGCAGGGATGCACCTTATCCGGCTGGAGCCGCGTCTTTATTTTCCTCCAGCCAGCGCTCCAGCCATTTGATCGTGTAATCACCGCTGAGGAATGCCTCATCCTGGATGATGCGCTGGTGAAGCGGGACGGTGGTCTTCATCCCGTCGACCACAAATTCCTCCAGCGCGCGCTTCAGGCGGCGGATGCAGCTTTCCCGGTCGGTACCGTAAACGATCAGCTTGCCAATCATGCTGTCGTAATAGGGCGGCACCTTATAGCCGGCGTAGAGGCCGCTATCGACGCGGACGTGCATTCCCCCCGGCGCGACATAATTCTTCACCATGCCGGGGGAGGGGGCGAAGGTCTGCGGGTCCTCGGCGTTAATCCGACACTCGATCGCATGGCCGTGGAGATCGACCTGGCTTTGCGTCACCGAGAGACCGTCGCCCTGGGCGACACGGATTTGCTCGGCGACGAGGTCGATGTCGCTGATCAGCTCGGTCACCGGATGCTCGACCTGCAGCCGGGTGTTCATCTCGATGAAATAGAAGTGGCCATCCTCGTAGAGGAATTCGATCGTGCCAGCGCCGCGATAGCCCATTTCGGCCATCGCCTGGGCGACCAGCGCGCCCATTTCGGCTCGCTGCTCGGCCGAGATTACCGGGGAGGGGGCTTCCTCGATCACTTTCTGGTGGCGGCGCTGGATCGAGCAGTCGCGCTCGCCCAAGTGGATCGCCTTGCCGTTGCCGTCGCCGAATATCTGGAACTCGATGTGGCGCGGGTCACCGAGATATTTTTCCATGTAGACGGTTGGATCGCCGAATGCGGCATTGGCCTCCGAGCTGGCCTGGCCCATCAGGCTTTCGAGCTGGTCTTCGGAGGGCACGACCTTCATTCCGCGCCCACCGCCGCCTGACGCGGCCTTGATCAGCACGGGATAGCCAACTTCCGCCGCCAGCTTGCGCGCCTCGTCGACGCTGTGCAGCGGGCCGGGTGAGCCCGGAACCAGCGGCAGGCCGAGCTTCGCGGCCGTGTTCTTGGCTTCAATCTTGTCGCCCATGATCCGGATATGTTCGGGCTTCGGCCCGACCCAGATCAGGTTATGGCTCTCGACGATCTCCGCGAACTGCGCATTCTCGCTGAGGAAGCCATAGCCTGGATGGATCGCATCGGCGTGGGTGATCTCGGCCGCCGAGATGATGTTGGCGATGTTGAGATAGCTGTCCTTGGCCGGCGGCGGTCCGATGCACACCGCCTCGTCGGCGAGGCGGACGTGCATCGCGTCGGCATCCGCTGTCGAATGGACCGCGACCGTCTTGATGCCCAGCTCATGGCAGGCGCGATGAATGCGCAGGGCAATCTCGCCGCGGTTGGCGATGAGCAGTTTCTGGATTGCCATGCCGTCCTACTCGATGACGACCAGGGGCTGGTCGAACTCGACCGGCTGAGAATCGCCGACCAGGATCTGCGTCACCTTGCCACCCTTGGGCGAGGTGATCGGGTTCATCACCTTCATCGCCTCGACGATCAGCAGGGTGTCGCCCGGCTTCACATTCTGTCCGACCGCGATGAACGGCTTCGCGCCTGGTTCCGGCGACAGATAGGCGGTGCCGACCATCGGCGACTTGACCGCGTCGACAGGAGACGCAGCAACTGCAGTGTCAACGGCAGGAGCCGCTGCTGGCGCGGCGGCCGCGACAGGCGCAGCGACTGGCGCCGACGCGTAGGCCATCAACGGAGAAGCATCCCGGCGCACCTTGATCTTGCGATCGCCGTCTTCGACCTCGATCTCCGTGAGCTCATTTTCCGAAAGCAACTCGGCAAGCTCGCGCACCAGTGCGGTATCGACTCGCATCGCTCCCTCAGTGTCGCCGTTGGGATTGGCCATTCTGAATTCCTTGTTCTTGCTTTCCGGGCGAGTCCGCGGCGCCCGTCCCTACGCAGAGGCGGGCCGCCGCGTCCAGTGCAAGCAGATATCCCTGCGCGCCGAATCCATGGACGCCGCCCTTGGAAACGGGTGCGAGCAGGCTTTGCCGGCGAAAGGCTTCGCGGGCATAAGGATTGGACAGATGCACTTCGATGACCGGCGGCTCGATCGCCGCAACGGCATCGCGGACTGCCACGGAGGTGTGGGTCAGGCCACCGGCGTTGAGGATGACGGCGCCGGCCTTTCGCTCATGGGCTTCGTGCAGCCAGTCGATCAGCTCCCCTTCATGGTTGGTCTGGCGCGATTCCAAGGTCAGGCGGAGCGCCGCGGCGCGTTCGTGGAGGGTCAGGATGATGTCGCTCAGCGTATCGCGCCCGTAGATCTGGGGTTCGCGCGTTCCGAGCAAATTGAGGTTCGGGCCGTTGAGCACGAAGATCAGCGGTGGCGTCGGCATGGAGAGCCCCTATATGGACGTCGAGTTCATCCGTGAAGCAAAAGCGTGAGATCGACATGTCCCTCGATGGAACCGCAGGCGTTTTTATCAACGGCGAGCACCGGCGCGTGCCGGCCGGGACGTCTCTAGCCCAGCTGATCGCCGAGGTCGGGCTGGACCCGCAGCGGGTTGCGGTCGAGCGGAACCTCATGATCGTGCCGCGCTCGACCTTCGACCAAATCATGGTTGAGGATGGCGACGCCTATGAAATCGTTCATTTTGTCGGAGGTGGCTGAGTGAACGTCCAAGGCCCCGTTAGTGTTGATGCCTGGACCGTAGCCGGCCGCACCTTCACCTCGCGGCTGATCGTCGGCACGGGCAAGTACAAGGATTTCGAGCAGAACGCGGCCGCCGTCGAGGCATCGGGGGCTCAGATCGTCACGGTCGCCGTGCGTCGGGTCAACATCAGCGACCCCAAGCAGCCGATGCTGATGGACTTCATCGACCCCAAGAAGATCACCTATTTGCCCAATACCGCCGGCTGCTTCACCGCCGAGGAGGCGATCCGCACGCTGCGCCTGGCGCGCGAGGCGGGCGGCTGGGACCTGGTCAAGCTGGAGGTGCTGGGCGAGGCCAAGACGCTTTACCCCGACATGCGCGAGACGCTGCGCGCGACCGAGACGCTGGCCAATGAGGGGTTCCAGCCAATGGTCTATTGCGTCGACGACCCGATCGCCGCCAAGCAGCTGGAGGAAGCCGGAGCCGTGGCGATCATGCCGCTGGGCGCGCCGATCGGTTCGGGCCTCGGCATCCAGAACCTGGTCACCATCCGCCTGATCGTGGAGGGCGCCAGGGTGCCGGTGCTGGTTGACGCGGGCGTTGGCACGGCAAGCGACGCCGCAGTGGCGATGGAGCTCGGCTGCGACGGGGTGCTGATGAACACGGCAATCGCCGAAGCCAAGGATCCGGTGATGATGGCGCGGGCGATGAAGCTGGCGGTGGAAAGCGGCCGGCTGGCCTATCTTGCCGGGCGCATGGCCAAGCGCCGCTATGCCGATCCGTCGAGCCCGCTGGCCGGGCTGATCTAGGAACGGTAGTTTCGGTCCGGGCATTAAGGAGTCGGAGGCGCGAAATGGCCGACTTCGCGAAGCTGCGTGAACGAATGGTCGAAAGCCAGATCGCTGCCCGCGGGCTGCGCGAGCCGAAATTGCTTGCCGCATTCCGCGCCGTCCCGCGGGAGGAGTTCGTCGGCTGGAGCCATTCCAGCTATGCCTATCAGGATTCGCCCTTGCCGATCGAAAACGGCCAGACGATCAGCCAGCCCTATATCGTCGCGTTGACCATCGACGCCGCTGCGATCGATAGCGACAGCAAGGTGCTCGAGGTCGGTGCAGGCTCGGGCTATGCCGCCGCGGTCATCGGGCAGATCGCCGACAAGGTTATCGCCATCGAGCGGCATCATGACTTGGTCGAACTGGCCCAGGCACGAATGAAGCGCCTCGGCTATGGCAATGTGAGCATCGTCGAAGGTGACGGCACATTGGGATGGCCTGCGGAAGCGCCCTTCGACGCGATCGTTGCCGCGGCCAGCGGCAGCCATGTGCCGAAAAGCTGGATCGAGCAGCTGAAGCCCGGCGGGCGGATCGTCATGCCGATCGGCGACCCGCATAGCGTGCAATCGCTGATCAAGGTCACCATGCGCGAGGACGGCAGCCTGGATCGCGAGAACCTTGGCGGAGTGAGATTCGTGCCGCTGATCGGCGCGGAGGGATTCCGCAGCTAGGCTGCGCGGCCTCAACGCGCGTGAATTGCTTCGATCGTCGTCTGGTTGCTGATGACTTCGACCTCGGTCACGCAATGCAGCAGGCGGATGCCCTTGCAATCCATGGCCCGGGCAAGCGCTGGGCCAAACTGTTCCGTCGCTTCGACCCGCTCGGCCCAGCCACCATAGGCTTCGGCCAGCTTGACGAAGTCGGGATTGGCAAGCTCGGTCGCGCTGATCCGGCGGGGATAGTCGCGCTCCTGATGCATCCGGATCGTGCCATAGGCACCGTTGTCGACGAGGATCACCAATAGGTCCGCGCCATGTTGGGCGGCGGTCGCCAGCTCCTGCCCGTTCATCAGGAAGTCGCCGTCGCCGGCGACGCAGACAACCGGCCGGTCCTTGAAGCGCAAGGCCGCGGCGACCGCGGCCGGAATGCCATAGCCCATGGTCCCGCTGGTCGGGGCAAGCTGGGTCGGCATCGGGCCATAGTGCCAGTAGCGATGCCACCAGCCGGAGAAATTACCGGCGCCGTTGCAGATGATCGTGTTGGGTGGCAGCGCATCGCGCATCGCCTTGACGCAGGGGCCCAGGTCAAGCTTGACGCCATCGCGCGCCGCCGGTTCCGACCATTCGAGCCACTCCCTGTGCGCTTCCTCGCCGGAGGAGAAGCGGACCAGGTCGGGATCGGCCCAGTCGGCGGCCATTTCGGCGAACTCGCCCATGTCGGCGCAGATCGGCAAATCGGCCCTGAACACGCGGCCAAGTTCGTTGGGATCGGGGTGGACATGAACCAGCAGCTGGTCGGGGTGATCGGGGTTTACGAGCTTGTAGCCGTCCGTCGTGGCTTCGCCGAGCCGTGCACCGACCACCAGCAGCAGGTCGGCTTCGCGGATGCGCTGCTGCAGCTTGGGGTTGGGTCCGTAGCCCAGTTGGCCAGCATAGACGCCGCAATCGTTGGAAATGGCGTCCTGGCGGCGGAATGCGGCGGCGGTCGGAATGCCGTAGCGCCAGGCGAAGGTCGCAAAATGATGCGCCGCATCGCGGTCCCAGCCGGCGCCGCCGATGATCGCGACCGGGTTTGTCGCGTCCTTCAGCAGGCCGAACATCGCCTCCATCGCCCCGGCGCAGGGCGGCTGCGCAATCGGCGCGATCCTGGGCCGGTCGATTACCTCGACCTCGTCGCGCAACATGTCTTCCGGCAGGGCAAGGACGACCGGGCCGGGTCGGCCGGCGGTGGCGACACGGAAGGCCCGGGCGACATATTCGGGGATGCGCCGGGCATCGTCGATCCGCGCCGCCCATTTGGCGACGGGACCGAAAAAGGCGGCCAGGTCGATCTCCTGGAAACCCTCACGGTCGCGGTCGGCGCGATCGAGGTCGCCGACGAACAGGATCATCGGGGTCGAATCCTGGAAGGCGACATGGACGCCGGCACTGGCGTTGGTCGCGCCGGGCCCGCGGGTGACGAAGGCGACACCGGGCTTGCCGGTCATCTTGCCGTCGGCGTCTGCCATATAGCTGACCCCGCCTTCCTGGCGGCACACCACCACGTCGATCTCCGGCGCGTCGTGCAGTGCGTCCAGTACGGCCAGGAAGCTTTCCCCGGGCACGGTGAAGATGCGGTCGCAGCCCTGGATCCTGAGCTGCTCGACAAGGATCTGGCCACCGGTGCGTATCATCATGGGGAGGGGCTCTAACGATTTCGTCATCCCTGCGTAAGCGGGAATGAGAGCTAATGTATCAGCGAGGCTTCCAAATCCCTCTTGAGCCTAGCCAGCAGGGCCACCGCGCGCTCGGCATGGGGGCCGATCCAGCGTTCGTGGATGGCGTGGATGGGAAGCGGGTTGAGGTGATTCCACCGCTCGCGACCCTTGCGCTCCGTGATGATCAGGTCGGCTGCTTCCAGCACCTTCAGATGCTGCATCACGGTGCAGCGATCGAGTTCCGGAAACTGGGTGCACAGTGCGCCAGTGGTCAGCGGCTGATCGCGCAGCACATCAAGGATTGAGCGGCGGTGTTGCGAGGCGAGGGCGCGGAACACCCGGTCCTGCTGCTCCGTGATCGCAGTTGGTGGAATATTTGACATGTTATAGATTTATAACATATTTGCCACATCAGCAAGATAGGAACCGAGTCGATGGACCTCAAATTCAAGGTGATGATCCATGTCGCACGGCCGGTCGGGGACGTGTTCGAAGCGGTCGTCGACCCGAAGCAGCTGTCGTCCTATTTCACTACCGGCGGTGCCAGCGGACGGTTGGAAAAGGGCGCGACCGTCATGTGGGACTTTGCCGATTTTCCCGGCGCCTTTCCGGTCGAGGTCGACGAGGTGTTGGAAAACGAGCGGATCGTCTTTCGCTGGCAAGCGCATGACGGCCAAATCCTGGATGGCGAAGCGACCTTGGACGCCGGCTATCAGACGCAGGTGATCATGAGCTTTAAGCCGACCGACGACGGACGAACGCTGGTCGAGATCGAAGAAATGGGGTGGCGGGAAACTCCTGGCGGACTCACCGCTTCCTACAATAATTGCATGGGCTGGTCGCAGATGCTGGCCGCGCTCAAGATGTGGGTCGAGCATGGCATCAATCTGAGGGAAGGGGCGTATAAGTAGCTGAGGCAGGCGCCGTCACGGGAGTGAATCCAGCAGCCGTTCCGACATGCTGGGCGGCATGTCGGCCGTGCGGCTGCTCGTCGATCGACACGGCCTCGCGGCCGGTCGTCGGCCGGCTGTCGCTGGCTCTTCGCGCAGCAAGCGATCGCCGAGCAATCGCTGCGCTGCGCTCGGCAGCTCAAGCAAACCATTTGTTCATTCATTTGGGATCATCATGCGGGCCACGAGGTGCGCTTCATATGTGTGATTCTGACAAGCGACCCGAAGGTGAGCCGGAACGCCGCCGAGCGCCGAGGGCGGCATTGCGCCTGAACGCTTCGATTCGCGAGCCGGGCCGCAGCCGCGTCGGGGTACGGGTGATCGACATTTCGACTCATGGTTGCCGCATCGAAGCGACGTCCGGAGCGGCGCCCGAGGCGTGGGTCCTGCTCAGCATTGCGGGTCTCGAATCCCAATATTGCCGAATCGTCTGGCGGGCCCATGAATTTGCCGGCCTGGAATTCGCTTCACCCATATCCGAAGCCGTTCTCGACCGGCTGCTCCAGGACCAGCTGTCCGAAGAAAGCGTCAAGGAACTGCGCGACATAGCGAAGCGGACCCACCGGCTGGCGACTACCCAGTCGAACAGCGAAATCGAAACGCTTGGTGACCTGTCCCGCAAGTGCGCGGTCGACGCAGTGGTCGAGGGACTGCGGCTCAGCGACGCCAAGCACGGCGTCGCCAAATAGGCGCCGGCGCTAAGCCGCGCGTCCAAGCCCCTCAAGAACCGAACCAATCCCGCCCTCTGCCTCGATACGCTCGACAAGCGCACCACGCGGCAATTCCTGCTTCAACGCCCAGGCCATCACGGCCTCAAGCTCGGCGATGGTCTCGTCATCGCAGGATCCTTCGAAGGCGAGCTTCACCACCGGCTTCATCGGCGCACGAAGCTGGATCTTGAGACCCTGCGCCTCGACCAGTTTCAAATATTCCTCCGGCGCCTGTTCGGCATCCAGGGCGAAGTCATAGGCCGCGCTCAGGCCCTCGATCAGGGCCGCGACACTGCGCAGCCGCGCCAGGCGGGCCTCATCGGCCTTGGCCCGGACTTCAGTCAGTTTGTCCTGCAAGCTACCCTCCATTGCATAAGCGGGTTGCACGATTTCCGGTTCAGCAACGATCTCGGACGGGGCAACCGGTTCCTCGACGACGGACGATTCAATCGGAGTGGATTCTTCCTCGGCCACGGACGGGGACACCGATTCCTCCTCCACGGACAGTTCCATCGGTGGCGCCTCTTCCGCGGCTTCGGTCGGTGCGAGGGGTGGCGCCTCGACGCCCTGGCCATAGAAGCCGGTAACGCTACCCAGCTTCTCGAACAGCTTGGCCGAAAAGCCAGGCTTGGTCGGAGCGGCTTCCCCGACCTGCTCCAAAGCAGCCTCGGGCTCGATCACCGCTTCCGGCTCCGGCTCCGCTTCCTTCTCCGTTACCGGTTCAGCTGCCGGCTCGTCTTCGTCGACGAATTCGCAGGTCTGCTCGACCGGCTCCGGCTCGGCCTCTGATTCGGGTTCGGACTCCGGTTCGACCATGAGAGCTTCATCAGAAGCATTCTCGCAAGTCTCTTCAGCCGGCTGTGCATCAAGTTCCGGCTCAAAGGCTGGTTCGGGTTCGGATGCGGCTTCCGCCTCCGATGCGGGCTCGACGACCTCCCCGGCTGCTTGCCCTTCGTCGAAGAAGGGCCGCAGCGGAATGGTGGAAGAATTGGTCGTGTCCTCGGCGGATGCCGACACGTCGTCGGTGCCCTCGTCTTCGACAGGCTCGGCCTCGACGCCCGGCGCCGGGTCCAGGCTGACGAAGCCATAGACATAGTCGATCCACGTCCCATTCGCGCTGAACGGCAGCAATGTAACCCAGCAGCGCGTCTTGCCGTTGTCGGCTTCAAACGATTCTTCGAATGCGAACGCCTGGCGGCACGCCGCGACGATCGGCAGCTTGTTGTGAATGGAGGCCAGGAGCGAAGGGCTCGGTGCCTCGCCGATCTTTTCCACCTCCATACCCGCCTTGACCGCCTGGCCGAGGTGGCGGACGACGGCGTCGTCGCCGCCGCCGATCATTTCCAAGAGGATGCTCCACGGACCGGCGTCGGAGATTTCCAAGGGATCGAGGTCGCGGATCGGCGGGAACTGGCGGTCACCACGGATCGACAGCCAGTAATTGAACACGGAGGCATGCTTACGCCGCTCCACGGCCGAAATGGTCGGCAGGGAGCTCAGCAGTGCTTCGGCAGACGCATTTTCGACCGGCTCCATTTCCGGAACATGCGCGCCCATTCGTGTCCTCCGCCTTGTCGAGTCCGGACGAGTGTGAGCGCGGGGTTCTACCAAAGGGTTAATTTCGGGGTGGCGAAACTATGTCCCGGAGCGGGACGAGGGGTGCGAAGAACGCAATCCCAAATGGCAGTTATGGGTGGAAAGCTGCCATTAAGTCAGGATGATTTTTCCGTCTATTTCGACCTCAAACGTCTCACCCTCGCACCAAAACCTCAGCATGTCGTCGTGCACCTCCGCGTAGGAAGTGTCAGCACGGCTTGTTGGGGCGGGATAATGGACCGCAAACTTGGAACCGGCGGGGACCGACACCAGCGTTGCCCAAGGCTCGACCATCAGCAAGAGTTGGTCAGCAGTTTCATTTGAAAAGCGTGCAATCACCATGGTGCGCTTTTAAGCCTTACTGCTGACAGCGCCAATGTCCGCAATGGGTCGAAAGCGGACATTGGCTTGGGCTACCCATCCGCTCGTCGAACGGCGGATTGACCGTCCCGCCGTGCAGCTTACCAAGGCCGGAAAATCCGGGAGGGGTAGACTTTGCGTAACATCATCATCGCCGCAGCCGGCGCGGCCATCGCCACCAGTACATTCGCCCAGGCCGACGATCCCTATCTGTGGCTGGAGGAAATCGAAGGCGCGCGGGCGATTGCGCAGGTCAAGGAATGGAATGCGGAAACCGAGGCAGCGCTGACCGCGATGCCCGGTTTCGAGGAGCGGCGGACCCGCGCGCTTACATTGCTCAACGATCCCAACCGGATCGCGATGCCCGACGAGGTGATGGGCGAGCTGGTCGCCAATCACTGGGTCGATGCACAGCACAAGCGCGGGTTGTGGCGGGTAACGCCTTTGGCCGATTATCTCGCCGGAAAGCCAAACTGGCGGACGCTGATCGACGTCGACGCGCTGGGCAAGGCCGAGGGCAAAAGCTGGGTGTGGCATGGCGCGAGCTGCCTGCCGCCCGACTATCAGCGCTGCCTTGTCTCGCTGAGCCCCGGCGGCAGCGACGCCGACGTCGTGCGCGAATTCGACCTGGCGACGGGCACGTTCGTCGAGGACGGGTTCGTCGTACCGGAAAGCAAGAATACGGCGACCTGGGTCGACCGCGACACGTTGCTGGTCGCGATGGCGGAAGGCGAAGGGACGGTTACCCGATCCGGCTACGCCAGGATCGTCAAGGAGTGGAAGCGCGGCACGCCGTGGAGCTCCGCGGTGAAAGTCGCAGAAGCGGACGTCGATGACATCGGAATCGGCCCGTTCGCGGTGATGGACGGCGACATCCGTCGCATGGCCATCAGCCGCAACGTCGGCTTCTATGAATCGCGCGTGTCGATGCGGACACCGGACGGGAAGTGGGTCGATCTGCCGATCCCCGAGACGGCGGATTTCAACACGGTGGTTGCCGGACAGGCGATTGCGACCTTGGCCGAACCGCTGGGTGAATTTCAGCCCGGCTCGGTCGTCGCCTTCGACGTTCAGCAGATGCTGGCCGGGCAGAAGCCTGCGCCAGTGCTGGTGATGGCGCCGAGCAGGAGCCAGGCGATCGAGGAGGTCGCCGCCAGCGACAATGTGCTGTGGGTGAAGGCCCTCGACGATGTGTCGGGCAAACTGTTCGCGCTCAGCCGGCAGGCGGACGGGAGCTGGGCCAGCAAGGCGATGACGCTGCCCGGCAACAGCACCGTGCACATTGCCGGAACGGCGGACAAGCAGGACATCGCCTTCGCCAGCGTCGAGGGAATGCTGACCCCGACCACGCTGATGTCGGTGCAGGCCAGCGGCGTGGTTGGAACCGTCCAGGCGCTCCCCGCCCAGTTCGATGCCTCGAAGTTCACGGTCGACCAGCGGTTCGCGACATCGAAGGACGGCACGCGCGTGCCCTATTTCCTGGTGCGCAAGAAGGGCGCGGCCGGGCCGACGGGCGCGCTGATCCATGCCTATGGCGGGTTCCGTGCCGCCCAGACGCCGACCTACCTCACCGGGCAGCCCTATCGCTCCGGCCCGCTCGGCCTGTTCTGGGTCGAGGATGGCGGCGCCTTCGTGCTGGCCAACATCCGCGGCGGTGGCGAATATGGGCCCGGCTGGTGGCGCGACGCGCTGCGCGAGAAAAGGCAGAACAGCTTCGACGATCTGGAGGCAGTGGCCCGCGACCTCATTCGAACCGGCATTGCCCGCGAGGATGGAGTCGCCATTTCCGGCAGGTCGAACGGCGGCGTGCTGGTCGGCGCGGCGATGACCCAGCATCCCGACCTTTATTCGGCGGTGATATCGGGTTCGCCGCTGCACGACATGAAACGCTATTCGCACTTGTTGGCGGGAGCGTCGTGGATCGACGAATATGGCGACCCGGACAAACCCGAGGACTGGGCGTTCATGTCCAAATATTCGCCCTACCAGAATATCCGGCCCGGCGTCCGCTATCCGGCGACCTTCTTTTACCTGTCGACCAAGGACGACCGGGTGCATCCGGGCCATGCGCGGAAGATGGCAGCCAAGCTCAATGCAAACGGTAGCACCACTTACTACCATGAGTATCTGGAGGGCGGACACTCGGTAGGCGCCGACCGTAGCGAGGACGCGATGCGCGCGGCGTTGCTGTGGGCATTCCTGACCAAGGAAATCGGGAAGTAGGTTTACAGCGTACCCTGTAGGTAACGTGCGAGCTTTTCGCGTTCCTCGGGCGTCAGCCGGCGGGCGATGTCGCGCATTCGGCCGTAGACGTCGTTCTTGCGGCTCTTGTCGGCATAGGCGTTGAGTTGCGCGACCATATATTCGCGGTTCTGGCCGAGCAGCGCCGGCGTTTCGATCGGGC
>DASTOV010000110.1:0-8111 GCA_035720125.1 Sphingomicrobium sp.
GACCATATCGACCATGTCGCCCGCGTCGCCGGCCACGACCATGTCGGGATTGGCGCCGACCTGGATGGCATCGACCTGGCGCCCAAAGGCCTGGACAGCGTGGACGGATACCCGCTGGTCTTCGCCGAACTGATCCGGCGCGGCTGGTCCGACACGAATCTGGCCAAGCTGGCGGGAGGAAATTTCCTGCGCGTCCTGCGCCGCGCCGAAGCGGTCGCGGCGTCGATGAAGGACAGCCCTCCCTCGCTCGACAAATTGCCGACTGCACCCTAGGCGCCGCAACCGATGTCGAATTCGCCGCAAGATCCGCCGCTTCGGGCTGCCATCATCCCGGTCACCCCATTGCAGCAGAACTGCACATTGCTGTGGTGCACCAAGACAATGAAGGGCGCGTTCGTCGACCCTGGCGGCGACCTTGAACGGCTCAAGGCGGCAGCGGCACAATCCGGTGCGGAGATCGAGAAGATCCTCGTCACCCATGGTCATATCGACCATTGCGGATCGGCCGGGATCCTGGCCGCAGAGCTTGGCGTTCCGATCGAGGGGCCGCATCGGGACGATATTTTCTGGATCAGCCGGCTGGAAGAGGACGGCAGGCGCTATGGCGTCAAGGGCAAGCCGTTCGAGCCCGATCGCTGGCTGGAAGATGGCGATGCAGTGACGGTAGGCACGCTAAGCTTCAACGTCCGTCACTGCCCGGGCCACACGCCGGGCCACATCGTTTTCCATCATCCCGAATCGCGGCTCGCGCTGGTCGGCGACGTATTGTTCCAGGGTTCGATCGGCCGGACCGATTTTCCCCGCGGCAACCACCAGCAGCTCCTGGATTCAATCACCCAGCGCCTGTGGCCAATGGGCGACGACACCCGCTTCGTTCCTGGCCATGGGCCCATGTCGACCTTCGGCCACGAGCGCGCGACCAACCCCTTTGTCGCCGACAAGGTATTGCAGGACCATGATCGCTAAAGGCTGTTCAGCCATTGGCGCAGACCAAGGTCGCAATAGTTTGGGCGGGCCTGCTTCACGTCGGTGTGGGAGGCACCGGACGCCTGCCACGTTGGTGATGGGGCTGGTGGCCTGAATGGCTTGCGTCGCCCGCGCATTCCGCTATAGGGCGCCTTCGTTCGCGACGATCCAACCGCCGCCACGGGACCTCCCGACGAGCTGGGCGAGGATAGTCGCATATTTTTTTGACAGCGGATTTAAGGAAGAGCCGAGATGGCCGTCCCTAAAAGAAAAACCTCGCCCTCGAAGCGCAACATGCGCCGCAGCCATCACGCGCTGAGCCCGGCCAGCTTCCAGGAGTGCCCCAATTGCGGCGAATTGAAGCTGCCGCACAATCTGTGCTCGGCCTGCGGCCACTATAACGGCCGCGAGATCGTTTCGACCGAGGCCTGAGCGGCGAACGCGGCACGAGGGCGCCACACGCATGGACGTGAGCCCGCGCATCGCGATTGACGCCATGGGTGGAGACATCGGCCCGGCGGTGATGGTCGCCGGCATGGCCCGTGCGCGCCGCAAGGACCGCGCCCTGCGGTTCGAGCTGTTCGGCGACGAAGGGCTGATCCGTCCCGAGCTGGAAAAGCACCGGCCGCTGATGGAAGCGGTAACCCTCCACCATACGACCGACGCCATCGACGCATCGGAAAAGCCGAGCCAGGCCATACGCCGCGCCAAGACGACGTCGATGGGCCTGGCGATCAACGCGGTGAAGGACGGCCAGGCGGACGCCGCCCTGTCCGGCGGCAACACCGGCGCTCTGATGGCCATGGCCAAGCTGGCCCTGAGGACCATGCCGGGCATCGACCGGCCGGCGCTGGCCGCACTGTTGCCGACGCTGGGCACCACCGACTGCGTGATGCTCGACCTTGGCGCCAACACCGAGTGCGACGCGCAGAATCTCGTCCAGTTCGCGGTCATGGGCTCGGCCTATTCGCGGACCGTGCTCGGCATCGCCAAGCCCAGGGTCAAGCTGCTCAACATCGGCACGGAGGAGCTGAAGGGGACCGGCGAGCTGAAGGAAGCGGCAGCCTTGCTGCGCGAGGCAACCTACCTGCCGTTGAAGTTCGATGGTTTTACGGAAGGCGACAAGCTTAGCCGCGGCGATATCGACGTCGTCGTCACCGACGGCTTCTCGGGCAATATCGCGCTCAAGACCGCCGAGGGCACCGCTCGTTTCGTCACCGACCTGCTCCGCCGGGCCTTCACGTCGTCGCTAAGGTCCAAGGCGGGCTTTGCCCTGTCGAAGCCCGCGCTCGACCTGCTCAAGGTCCATCTTGATCCCAACAACCACAATGGCGCGGTCTTCCTGGGCCTGAACGGCCTGGTGGTGAAGAGCCATGGCGGCGCCAATTACAAGGGCGTCGCCAACGCCATCGGTGTCGCCGCTTCGATGGTGCGCAACGACATCACTCGCAAGATCGGCGACGACCTCGACAATTTCCGTGCCCATGCATTTGCTGGAGAAGCTGCCGAATGACCCTTCGCTCCGTCGTCAAGGGCACTGGCTCGGCGCTCCCCGCCCGGCGCGTCGACAACGCCGAACTGGCGAGGATGGTCGATACGTCGGACGAGTGGATCGTGGAGCGCACGGGCATCCGCAGCCGCTACGTCGCGGCCGATGGAGAGACCACGGCAATCCTGGCGGTCGAGGCCTGCCGCAAGGCGCTCGAGGCGGCGGGGCTCGAGCCTAGGGACATCGGCCTCATCGTCCTTGCCACCGCAACACCGGACCAGACCTTCCCGTCGTCCGCGACCAAGGTCCAGGCCCATCTCGGCATCGACGATTGCATCGCATTCGACGTGCACGCCGTCTGCACGGGTTTTCTCTACGCGTTGAGCGTCGCCGATGCGATGCTCCGCGGCGGTAATGCGAAACGGGCGCTGGTGATCGGTTCCGAGACGTTCAGCCGCATCCTGGACTGGGACGACCGGGCGACCTGCGTATTGTTCGGCGATGGTGCAGGCGCCATCGTCCTGGAAGCCGAAGAAGGCGAGCGCGGCGTCCTGTCGACCAAGCTGCACGCCGATGGCCGGCATAACGGATTGCTGTTCGTCGATGGCGGGCCTTCCACCACGGGCACCGTCGGCAAGCTTCGCATGAAAGGCCGGGAGGTATTCCGCCATGCCGTCGTGAACCTGGCGGATGTCTTGTCGGAAGTCCTGTCTGAAGTCGGCCTAACCTCGGCGGATGTCGACTGGGTGGTGCCGCACCAGGCCAACGCGCGAATTCTCGACGCGACGGCCAAGAAGCTTGGCCTGCCGCCCGAGAAGGTCATCGTGACCGTCGATCGTCACGCAAACACCTCAGCTGCTTCGGTCCCGCTGGCGCTGGACGTCGCCGTGCGCGACGGGCGCATCAAGCCGGGCGACCTGCTGGTGCTAGAAGCGATGGGCGGCGGATTCACCTGGGGGGCGGCTGCCCTCAGATATTGAAAGCCAAGGAAAATCTGCCAAAGTTGAATTGCCGACCGACAGACTTTGCAGTAGCGTTACAATCCAGTCGACCACGAGAAGCGTATTAGGGGGCGGAGATTCTTAACATGGCTGATGCGGGTGTTGCCCGTTCGACGGACGGATTGCATGCGGGCACGCTTACGCGCGCTGACCTATCCGATATCGTTCACAACCGGCTGGGCGTGTCGCGCGCCGAAAGCGCGAGCATCGTCGAGCGCGTCTTGCACCATATGTGTCATGCACTGAGCGTGGGCCAGAATGTGAAGGTCTCCGGCTTTGGCACTTTCATCCTGCGCGACAAGGGTGAGCGGGTCGGCCGCAATCCCAAGACCGGCATCGAGGTGCCGATCGCGCCGCGCCGGGTGATGACCTTCCGCGCCAGCCAGATCATGCGCGACCGGATCGCGAAGTAGGAACGGCCTTGGCGACCGGCGAAAAGGCTCCGGACGCATTCCGCACGATCGGCGAACTCTCCGTCGAGCTAGGGGTCGCACAACACATATTGCGTTACTGGGAAAGCAAGTTTCCCCAGTTGAGGCCGCTGCAGCGGGCGGGCAACCGCCGCTATTACCGGCCGGCCGATGTCGCGCTCGCCAAACGCATTCACCGGCTGCTCAACGAAGAAGGCTATACCGTAAAGGGCGTCCAGAAGCTGCTGAAGACCAGGGGCCCGGCCGAAGAAGCAGTCGCTCCCGCTCCACCACCGCTTCAACCGCCGCCGGCGGCTTACGATTCTCCTGCACCGGCGCGCGATACGCTCGACCTCGACCGGCTGCGCACCGTCCGGGACCAGCTTGCGGCCGCGCTGCTCGGCTAGCGCAATTCCTTCGGCCTGACGAAGCGTCTGAGCACCCCGCGCCCCGTGCCGGTGTCGGTCCAATCCTCGATCGGCAATTCGATCTCGGCCAATGACCCGGTCGGCATGTCCATCGGGCTTCCGATCAGGCGCGAAGCCAGCTGCTCGAAGCCGGGGTTGTGGCCAATCATCAGCAGCCGATCGACGCCGCGATCCCGTTCCTGCGCGATGCGGAGCAGCTGCCCGGCAGATGCGTCGTAGATGCGATCGTCAAAACGGGGCGACAACCCGGCGAACTTGGCCGTCTCCGCGGCGCGTTTGGCAGGGCTGCACAATATTGAATCATAATCGAGGCCTTGCGAGCGAATCTCTTCGCCGATTCGTGTCGCGTCCTTCACGCCGCGCTCGTTCAGCCGGCGATCGAAATCCAGCCCGGAGGTGGATTCGCGCTCGGTCTTGGCATGGCGCAGCAGGGTCAGGCTTTTCATGATTCGGTTCCGACGGTGACAGGCGCATCAACGCCGGTCGATCCGAAAAGCTTCGAGCGGACATGCTCGATCGCGATATCCAGGGTCACGCGGGACACGGCGACCTCCGGCGGGAAGGCCGTGAGCAACCGTGAAGGCAGCGCGCTCGACAGGATCACGAACAGTCCGCGATCGCCCTGACGCCGGATCAGCCGTCCGAACGCCTGGGCAAGGCGCGCCCGGACCACCTGGTCGTCATAGGCGCTGCCGCCGCCAGCCAGCCTGCGTGCCGCGTGCAGCACCGTCGGCCGAGGCCAGGGCACTCGCTCCATCACGACCAGCCGGAGCGACTCTCCGGGCACGTCGACTCCGTCGCGCAGCGCATCGGTGCCGAGCAGTGAGGCGTGCGGATCGTCGTGAAAGATGTCGACCAACGTCCCCGTGTCGATCGGGTCCACATGCTGGGCGAGCAGCGGCAGGCCGACCCGGGCCAGCCGATCCGCGATCCGGGCGTGAACGGCGCGGAGCCGCTGGATCGCGGTGAACAGTCCCAGCGTCCCGCCCTCCGCCGCTTCGATCAGGCGGGCATATGCGCCGGCCAGCGCGGCAATGTCGTTGCGGCCGACGTCGGTGACGACCAGCACCTCGGCCTGCATCGCATAGTCGAACGGGCTGGCGGCTTCGAAATTCGCGGCGGAGCCCGCAAGATGGAGCGCCCCTGTCCGTGCCTCGGCGCTGGGCCAGCCTTCCGCCCCGCGCAACGTCGCCGAGGTGACCAATACGCCATGCGCCGGTTCCAGCACCGCCTTGGCCAGCGGGCGCGTCGGGTCGAGCCAGTGCCGATGCAAGCCGACATCATATTCGCGGCCCTCGACCCGATCGATCGCCAGCCAGTCGACGAAGTCGGGATCGCCCGCACCGCCAACCCGGCCGAGCAAGGCGATCCAACTGGCAAGTGTTTCGCGGCGCCATGAAAGGCCGCTGATAGCTCCCTCGACACGCGCCCTCGCCTGCGAATCGAGCCAGTCGGGCGCATCTTCCAATATCGCCTCCAGCCTGCGGGCAAGGGCCGCCAGTGGCTTGGCCAGCGCTTCCAGCGCCTCCATGGTGGCCGCCGCAGCGGACACGAGATTGCCGTCGGGGTCGGCCAGTTCGGTCTCGAGCCCGTAGCCGGCCTCCTGCGCCTTGGCCCTGGCATAGACAGTGCCTCGCACCTCCGCGAGCAACGCCTCGACCGGCCCGAACGGCGCCCCCTCGGCAAGCCGGGCAAGCCAGCCGTCGGACGGCAGCGCTCGCGCCGCTTCGACCGCCGCATCCAATGCGATTGCGCCCTGTTCGTCATAGCTGGCGACATCGAGCAGCCGCGCTGCGAGGCCCCGGCGGCGGCCGCGTGACTTGCCTTCCGGCCCGACGATCCAGCGGCGCATTTCGATCGCCTCTCGGCCGGTGAGCGCGGCTGAAAAGGTCGAGTCCGCAGCGCCGAATAGGTGATGGCCCTCGTCGAAGACGATGCGGCCAGGCGCATCCGGCCGGCCGCGCGCGGCGTTGACCATCACCAGCGCATGATTGGCGATCACCAGATCGGCATCGCGCCCGGCCCGCTCCGCCCGTTCGATGAAGCATTTGCGATAGTGCGGGCAGCCGGCATAGACGCATTCGCCGCGCTGGTCGGTCAATGCGCTCGCCCCGGCGCGGCGGAACAGGCTTGGCAGCCAGCCGGGCAGGTCGCCGCCGACCATGTCGCCGTCCCGACTATAGGCGGCCCAGCGCCCGACGAGCTGGGCGAGCACCGCCGCACGCCCGGCAAAGGCGCCTTGCATGGCATCCTCGAGGTTGAGGAGGCAGAGGTAATTTTCCCGCCCTTTGCGGACGACGATCCGGCGCTTGCGTTCCTCGGGGTCCGGAAACAGCCGCCGGCCTTCGGTGTCGAGCTGCCGCTGCAGCGCCTTGGTGAAGGTCGAAATCCACACCGTGCCTTGCGCCCGGTCGGCCCACAGGGACGCAGGGGCCAGATAGGCCAGCGTCTTGCCGATCCCGGTCCCCGCTTCGGCAAGCAGCATGTTCGGCTCGCCTTCGGCGCGGCGGGCCTTGAAGATCGCGGCGGCCTCGGCGGCCATCGCGCGCTGCCCCTCGCGCGGCTCCGAACCGCTTCCGGTCAGCTCGGCCAGTCTTGCCTGGGCTTCCTCGGGAGGAATCGTGACGGTCCGTGGCTGGGGGCGTTCCGCCTGCTCCTCCCATTGTTCGAGGCGGGAAAACAACATTCGTTCGCCGCGCACCGGCTTCGCCAAGCGCTGCCCGACGAATGGCGCCCAGCCCCACCCCAGGCGGTGGAGCGTTGCATTGGCGGTCCACGCACCCTCGCGTTCGGGCCAGCCAGGATCAGCCAATGTTTCCAGCAAGGCACCGGCGATGCGGATCAGGATCGCGGCGGCGGCGGCATCCTCAGCTGGCGGCTCGATGCCGAGCGCCCGCGATAGTCCCGACACTGTCGGCACGGAGAAGCGCGCGGGGAATATGAATGCGAACAGTTCGAGCAAGTCGAGCCCGGACACATCGGAATAGCCGAGGCGTTGGCCTACAAGCGGCGCGTTCAGGATGACGTGCGGCGTTTCGGCCAGCCTGCCGATCGCCTCGCCCCGCGACGCTTCGCGAACTTCGCCTCCAGCAGCAATCCAGATGCCGGCATGGGTTGCATGGAGAGCGGGAAGAGGCAAAGGAGCGGCCACGACCGCTAAACCATTGGCGATACGGGAACGAAAGGGCAACAGTTTGAGCAGCGACTCCATCCGGGAAGCCGCCTTGACCAGCAAGGCCTGGCCCTATGAGGAAGCGCGCAAGCTGCTCAAGCGCTGGCCCGACGGCAAGCCGAATGGCGAGCCGATGATCTTCGAGACCGGCTACGGCCCGTCGGGCCTGCCGCACATCGGCACCTTCAACGAGGTGCTGCGCACCACCATGGTCCGCCATGCCTATGAGGAGCTGACCGCCAAAGACGGCCAGCCCGCGCCGACGCGCCTGATCGCCTTCAGCGACGATATGGATGGGTTGCGCAAGGTTCCGGACAATGTTCCGCAACAGGAAATGCTGGCCAAGCACCTGGGCATGCCGTTGACGCAGGTGCCCGACCCGTTCGGCGAATATGAGAGCTTCGCCCACCACAATAATGCGATGCTGCAGCATTTCCTCGATCGCTTCGGCTTCGATTATGAGTTTGCCTCCTCGACCGAATATTATGCGTCGGGCCGGTTCGACGAGACGATCCGTGCAGTTCTGCGCAAGTGGCACGAGGTGATGGGCGTCATGCTGCCCACCCTGCGCGAGGAGCGCCGCCAGACCTATTCTCCGGTGCTGCCGATCTCGCCTGCAACCGGAAAGGTGCTGCAAGTGCCGGT
>DASTOV010000111.1:0-4797 GCA_035720125.1 Sphingomicrobium sp.
CGACCTCGACCTCGGTGTCGGTAACCTTGGTGACCTTGCCGATCAGGCCGCCGCCGGTGACGACCCGGTCGCCCTTCTTAACCGCGGTGATCTGCGCCTGATGTTCCTTCATCCGCTTTTGCTGCGGGCGGATCAGCAGGAACCAGAAGATGACGAAAATCAGGACCAGTGGAATGGTCTGGATGAAGAAGCTGGTGCCGGCCGACGGTGCGGCTGCGGCGGCAAGGAGGGATATATCGTTCATGGCCCCGGAGATCTCTTTTTCGAAAGGGCGCCGGGATTGCCCCGAGCGCAGGAAGTGGCGGGCCGCCTATCACGCCCCAGCCTGCCTTGCCAAGGGAGCCCGCCTTGCCAAGCGAGGCGCATCGCCCTAGATGCGCCGCTCCCGAATGCCCGGATGGGCATTCCCGCTTCGCTGGGTGTCCCCCGGACATCCGGAAGCGAAAATCGGTCGGGGCGTAGCGCAGCCTGGTAGCGCATCACACTGGGGGTGTGGGGGTCGCTGGTTCGAATCCAGTCGCCCCGACCATCTACTTTCGCTGGCGGTCCAGGGGACTGCCTGCAAAAGTAGACCAAATGCCCAGACGCCGCCGCACCCGCAAGCTTCGCTGGCCCAGCCGCATCGCGCTGGCGATCCTGGCGATTCCCGCGCTTTACCTTCTTGCTGCGCTGGCCGGCGGCCTGATCCCGGTAAACTCCGACTGGAACGAGCCGGACGAAGGAGTGACCATCTATCTCGCCAACAACGGAGTCCATGCCGACCTCGTGCTGCCGGCGGCTGTTGAGGGACTCGACTGGCAGCCGCTGCTGCCCAAGTCCGATGCCCGGAACGTTCCAGTGAATGCGAAATGGATCGCTTTTGGCGCAGGCGAGCGGCGAGTCTATCTGGAAACTCCGACCTGGGGCGACCTTTCCCCCAAGACAGCAGCAATCGCGCTGACCGGCGGTGAACGGGTGATGCATGTCCAATGGGTTCGCGACCCTACATATTCCGCCAAGGAGATCCGCCTGACGCCCGAACAGTACCGGCGCTTGTGGGCCTCGATACGCTCGGAATTTCAGCTCAGCGCCGACGGCAGGCCGATCCGCATCGATCATCCCGGCTATGGCTTCGGCGATGCCTTCTACCATGGCATCGGCAGGGCCAACGCGATCAGGACCTGCAACCAGTGGTCGGCAGACCGGCTTCGCGTCGCCGGCGTCGAGGCGCCACTCTGGTCGCCGTTCGTTCAAGGCTTGGTCTGGCGCTACCGGGATGCCGATCAAAGAACGTAGCGGCTGAGATCGGCGTTCTTGGCGATTCCGGCCAGCTGATCCTCGACGAATGCCCGGTCGATGACCAGCCGGTCGCCATTCCGCTCCTCGGCGGTAAAGCTGATGTCCTCGACCAGCTTCTCCATTACCGTTTGTAGCCTGCGCGCGCCGATATTCTCGATCGCGTCGTTCACCTCGGCGGCGATCCGCGCCAGGGCGGCGATGCCGTCGTCGGCAAATTCAATCGTTACGCCTTCGGTCGCCAGCAGCGCGCGATACTGTTCGGTCAGGCTGGCCTTGGTCGCCGAAAGGATGCGGACGAAGTCCTGTTCGGTCAGCGTCGCCAGCTCGACCCGGATCGGCAGGCGGCCCTGCAGCTCGGGCAGCAGGTCGGCGGGCTTGGCCAGGTGGAAGGCGCCCGACGCGATGAACAGGATGTGGTCGGTCTTGATCGGCCCATATTTGGTAGCGACGGTGGTCCCTTCGATCAGCGGCAGCAGGTCGCGCTGCACGCCCTCGCGGCTGACCGAGCCGCCGCGCACGTCCGAAACCGCGATCTTGTCGATCTCGTCGAGGAAGACGATGCCGTTGGCTTCCGCATCGGCCAATGCCACGCGGGTCACATCGTCCTGGTCGACGCGCTTGTCGGCCTCTTCCTCGACCAGCTTGCCAAAGGCGTCCTTGACCTTGAGCTTGCGCCGTTTCTTGGGCGGCCCGCCCATCGCCTTTTGCATCATCTCGGTGAGGTTGATCATGCCGACCCCGCCGCTGCCAGGAATGTCGAACGGCATGGTCGAAGCTTCGGCCACCTCGATCTCGACCTCGGCGCCGTCCAGGCTGCCATCTTCGAACCGCTGGCGGAAGCTGGCGCGGGTCGCCTCGGATGATCCCTTGCCGGTCAGCGCGTCGAGCAAGCGGTCCATCGCCGCCGCCTCGCTGGTCTCACGCACCTTCTCGCGGCGGCGCTCGCGTTCCAGCCGAACCGCTTCCTCGACCAGGTCGCGCCCGATCTGCTCGACGTCGCGCCCGACGTAGCCGACCTCGGTGAACTTGGTCGCCTCGACCTTGACGAAGGGCGCATCCGCCAGCTTGGCCAGGCGCCGACTGATCTCGGTCTTGCCGCATCCGGTCGGCCCGATCATCAGGATGTTCTTTGGCGTTACCTCCTCGCGTAGCTCGGGGGTGAGCCGCTGCCGGCGCCAACGGTTCCTGAGCGCGACGGCGACCGCCTTCTTCGCCTCATTCTGCCCGATGATATGCTCGTCCAATGCCGCGACAATGGCCTTGGGGGTTAGATTGTCGTTCATTCCACTCCGCTCTCTCGTTCGGCGCTAGATTGGGCGGGGTTGCCCGGAATCAAGCCGCGCAGCGAAATCCGGCGAACAGCCTGCGGTGCGAATCGACGATCCGCCGGATATCGGCGGGGTCGGGAACAGTCGACCATTCGCCCCGCTCGAACGTGCCGCCCAGGATGATGCCGTCAGGCCGGGGGAACATGTAGCCGGCTTCGCCGGTGAAGGCGTAGCGGACCTCGGGCTGCGGCAGGAGGATCGCCAGCTGCCCCCGCACCGGCACCAGCTCCTCATCCCCGAACAGGTCGCGCGATCCCAGCCCGGTGCAGTTGAAGATCAACTGTTCCGGCAGCGCCGCGAGATCGGCCGGCGTCGCGAACCGGCGAACCTCGACCCTGCCCTCTGCCAGCCGAATGTCGTTCAGCAGCCGGGCGAGGAAGCGGCCTGTTTCGACATAGATGGTGTCGTAGCGGGTGAGATTGTCGATCGCGAACGGATGCTCATGTGCCGACAGCCGCTGCCAGGCCGCCGGGAAGGTCGGGACCACCCGGTCTTCCTCCCCTCCGCCATCGGATTCATTGTAGGTCGGGAGCCAGCGAACCCCATAGTCCTCGCCGACCATGATCTGAAACCGGCGCCAGCTGTAATCGGCCGCAACGCGGAACTGTTGCCGCCATTCCGGGGTGACGGCGTCGTCGCGGAAATGGCCGAACGGGTTCCATTGCCCGCCGGCGACGTTGGACGTGGTGTCGGGCGGCAGGGCGGCGGTGTAGATGGTGACGGGAAATCCGGCTTCCTGCACCAGCCGCGCTGTGGTCAGGCCCATGATGCCGGCGCCGATCACCGCGACCGGGCCGCCATGGCCCTGGAGCCCAAGCCCTGTGGCCAGTTTCGAGCTGCCCCAGCTCAGGGTGATGCCGGCGCCGCCATGGCCATAGTTATGGACCAGCCGCTTGTCGCCGAGCGCCTCGGCGCGGACCACGAAGCCCGACGCGCGGTAGGGGCGCAGTCCGGCAACGGTCCGGATGACCCGGCCCTCTTCGACCTTGACCGGGACCAGCGGCGAACAATCGGCAATGCTTGTCCGGCGGCCGGTGCTGGTCGTCGCGCAGCCGGTCAGAAGCGCGGTCGAGGCAATTGCGAAAGAGCGGCGATCGAGCAGCATGGCTCGGACATACCAACTCGTCATGCCCGCGAAAGCGGGAATCCATCTTTTCTTTCGACCCAACAAAGCAAGGTCGATCCCGGATCAAGTCCGGGATGGCGAAAAATCAGCCTTCAATCACCTCAACCGTCAGCTGGTCATTGGTGAAAACGCAGACCTCGGCGGCGATGGCCATTGCCCTGCGCGCCAGCTTCTCCGGATCCTGTTCATAGTCGGCAAGCGCCCGGGCCGCGGCGAGGGCATAGTTGCCGCCCGAACCGATCGCGGCGACTCCTCCCTCCGGTTCCAGCACGTCGCCATTGCCGGTCAGGATCAGCATCGTCTCGGCGTCGGCGACGATCATCATCGCTTCCAGGTTGCGAAGATATTTGTCGGTCCGCCAATCCTTGGCCAGCTCGACCGCGGCGCGCAGCAACTGGCCGCGATGGGCTTCGAGCTTCTTTTCCAGCCGCTCGAACAGGGTGAAGGCGTCGGCCGTGGCGCCGGCGAAGCCGGCGATGACCTGGTCGCCGCCGATGCGCCGCACCTTCTTGGCGTTCGACTTGATCACGGTGTTGCCAAGGCTGACCTGGCCGTCGCCCGCGATCACGGTCCGGTTGCCCTTCTTCACTCCGAGGATGGTGGTGCCGTGCCAGGCTTCCATGCTGCTTCCTGTCGTCATGCAATCGCTTCGATAATCCTTAGGTCACGGATGGCGGCATCGCCAAGGACCTCGAGCGCCTCCTGGTAGGCGGGGCTGTGATAGGCCGCGACCGCGGCCTCGACCGTATCGAACTCGATCAGCGTGGTGCGCTCGGCGACACCCGATTCGAACGCGGCCGCCGGATTGCCCCGCGCCAGGAACCGCCCGCCCGCGGCCCGCATCGCCGGCCCGGCAAGCTCGATGTAGCGCTGAAGCCGCTCAGCATCGCTGATCGACTGGAATGTATTGATCCAATATGCCCTGGACACTCGCCTCTCCCCTTCGCTTGTCGGGAGGATGTGGGAAAGCATCGCCGGGTGCACAAGGCAGCGCAATTGCGAGGAGCCGGAGGCGGTGCGGCAATCCCGGCTGGATCGCGACGCCGCTGCGTAGCTGGCGACGAC
>DASTOV010000112.1:0-14183 GCA_035720125.1 Sphingomicrobium sp.
CATGATAATCGTTGAGCCAGCCCAGCTCACGGTCCGACAACATCGAGGCATCGATCAGCTTCCTCTCGATCGGAACGAAGGTCAGCGTCTCGAAGCCGAGAGTCTCCTTGTCGCCGCCTGAGACCGGCTTTTCGACCACCAGCACCAGATTTTCGATGCGGATGCCATACTTGCCTTGCTTGTAGTAGCCGGGCTCGTTGGAAATGATCATGCCGGGCTGCAGCGGCTCGTCGCCCCCGGCCTGCGAGCTGCCGACCGGCGAAATGCGCTGCGGACCCTCGTGCACCGCAAGGAAGGCGCCGACGCCATGGCCGGTGCCGTGGGCATAGTCGCAGCCCGCTTCCCACAGGGCCCGCCGGGCGAAGCTGTCCAGTTGCGACCCGCGCGTGCCCTTGGGGAACAGGGCGGTGGCAATCGCGATATGGCCCTGGAGCACACGGGTGAAACGGTCGATCATTTCGGCAGTCGGCTCGCCGATCGGCACGGTGCGCGTGATGTCGGTTGTGCCATCCTGGTATTGGCCGCCACTATCGACCAGGTAGAGCGTCCCCGGTGTAAAGGGCAGGTTCGTTTCCACGGTTCCCTTGTAATGCGGCAGCGCGCCGTTCGGTCCGAAGGCCGAAATCGTATCGAAGCTCAAATCCTTGAGGCCTCCAAGCTCCTGCCGGAAGCCGAGCAGCTTGTCGGCCGCAACCATTTCGTCGACGCCGCCGCCGGCTCCATGCTCCTCGATCCACTTGAGGAAGCGCGACACCGCCGCGCCGTCGCGAGCCTGTGCGGCCTTGTGACCGGCCACTTCGACCGCATTCTTGACGGCCTTGGGCAGCACCGCCGGGTCACGGCGGGAAAGGATGCGCGCGCCTCCTTCCTCCAGCGCCTGATTGATCGCCGCGACCGAGCGCTCCGGATCGACGGCGATGAGCTTGCCGGAGAGGGTCTTCAGATAGGGCTCGAATGCATTGCGCTCATGCAGCCTCACGCCATTGCCGAGATGTGCGCGAACGTCGTCGCCGATTTTCTCCCCCTCGACGAACAGGTCTGCCGTGCCATCGGCGTTGACCAGCGCAAAGGCCAGCGCAACCGGGGTGTGCGTCACATCCTGGCCACGCACATTGAAGGTCCAGGCGATCGAATCCAGCGCCGCCAGTACCGCCGCGTCGGCGCCCTCCTGGTGCAGCCAGTCGGCTATCTCGTGGCGCTTCTCGGCCGAGTTCTTGCCCGCCATCTCGTCCGGCTGGACGATCAGCCGCGCCTTCGACGGTTCCGGCTGGTCGGACCACACTGCATCGATCGGGTTGCGCTTGACCGGGACCAGCTCGGCTCCTTTGGTAGCCAGCTGGGAGGTCGCCTGCTTCACCCATTCCGACGTGTGCAGCCACGGGTCGTAACCGATCCGCGCGCCATTCGGGGCATTTTCCTTCAGCCACTTGGCAACGCTGGTCTCCGGCACTGACTGGTAGCTCCATTCGGTCGGGCTGACCTGCTGGCGGACCTGGATGGTGTAGCGCCCGTCGGTGAAGATCGCCGCTTCTTCCGGCAGCACCACCGCCGAACCGGCCGAACCCTGGAAGCCGGTCAGCCAGGCAAGCCGCTGGGCGTAGCTGCCGACATATTCGCTCATATGCTCGTCGGTCAGGGGCACGACGAAACCGTCGAGCCTGTCCTCCTTCAACTGGGCGCGGAGGGCGGCAAGGCGGTCGGCATAGGATGACATGGCAATCTTTCCGGCTCTTTGTATGAGAGAGGCAGATAGTGATTTTATCTTGCTTCAGGAAGCCCGATGACCCTGCAAAATCCACCGATTGCCGCCCGCAAGCCGCACAAGAATGAAGCGCATGGAGTCAGCTGGGACGACGAATGGCATTGGATCCGCGACCCGAACTACCCCAACGTCCAGGACCAGGAAGTGCTGGATTACCTCAAGGCCGAGAATGCCTATTTCGAAGCCGCGATGGCTCCGCACAAGGCACTTACCGACGAGCTGTTCGAGGAGATGAAGGGCCGCATCAAGGAGGATGATTCCACCGTTCCCCTGAAGGATGGCGACTGGCTCTACTGGTCGGAGTTCAGGAAGGGCACGCAATATCGCGACTGGTATCGCAAGCCGGCGAACGGCGGAGAGCGCACGCTGATCTACAGCGAGAATGCAGAGGCCGAGGGCAAGGAATATTACCGCCTCGGCGCCTTCGCGGTCAGCCCGGACGGCAAGTTGCTGGCAACCCTGGTCGACGATGACGGGTCGGAACGGTTCAAGCTGGTCATCCGCGACCTCGCGACCGGCACGGATATCGAGACAGTGACGAAGGTCGGCATCGGCAGTCCGGTTTGGACCAGCGATTCCAAGGGATTGGTATTCACCGAAGTCAACGATCAATGGCGCTCCTACCGGGCGCAGTACCACCGTGTGGGAAATGACCCGGCCAAGGCGGTCACCCTCTATGAAGAAAAAGAAGACATTGCCTTCTCGGTCGGCGCAGCTCGGTCGACCGACGACAGCCTGATCTTCATCACGACCGGCAATAATTCATCGAACGAAATACGCTTCGTTCCCGCCGACGACCCGATCGCCCCGCTGACGCTGATCCGCCCGCGCCGGCCCGACGTCCAGTATGAGGCGGACGCCGCGCATGGGAAGCTGTGGATCCTCACGAACGACAACCACGTCAATTTTCGTATTGTCACCGCGGAGCCTGCCAACCCGGGCGAATGGCAGGAGCTGATCTCCGGCAGCGACCGGACTTACCTGCGCGGCGTCACCACCCATCGTGATCATATGCTGATCACCAGCCGGGTCGACGGGCTCGACCAGCTTCACCTTCGGGATTACGCCAGCGGCAGCCAGGAGCGCGTGCCGTTCGATGAGGCAAGCTACAGCGCCAGCTTCACCGGCAACCCCGAATATGCTCCCGACAGCTACCGCCTCAGCTATTCGTCAATGGTCACGCCAGGCACCGTCTATGATTTTCACCCAGCCGAGCAGCGGCTCGAAGTCCGCAAGGTGCAGGAGATCCCCTCGGGCTACGACGCCAGCCAATATGTCACAGAGCGGCTGACGATCACCGCCCGCGACGGAGCCAAGATCCCGGTCTCTGTCCTCCGCCGCAAGGAGTTCACAAAGGACGGATCGGGCAAGCTGTTCGTCTATGGCTATGGCGCCTACGGCTTTGCCATCCCGCCCAGCTTCTCGACCAGCCGCCTAAGCCTGGTCGACCGAGGGTTCGCCTTCGCCATCGCCCACATCCGCGGCGGCGACGACCTTGGCTACCAGTGGTTCCTCGACGGGAAGCTCAAGAAGCGGACCAATACCTTCAACGACTTTGTCGACGTGACCCGCGGCCTGATTGACGCGGGATATGCCAGACCGGGCCGGGTCGCGGCCCAGGGCGGCTCGGCCGGCGGCGAGCTGATGGGCGCGATCGTCAATCAGGCACCGGAGCTTTATGGCGCGGTGGTGGCTGACGTGCCCTTCGTCGATGTGCTGAACACGATGCTGGACGACACGCTGCCGCTGACACCCGGAGAATGGACCGAATGGGGCAATCCGATCACCGACGAAGAGGCATTCCGCCTCATCAGGAGCTACAGCCCCTACGACAATGTCTCGGCACAGGCCTATCCGGCGATGCTGGTCACCGGCGGCCTCACCGACCCTCGCGTCACCTACTGGGAGCCGGCCAAATGGACCGCGAAGCTGCGCGCCACCAGGACCGACGACAAGCTCCTTCTCATGAAGATGAACATGGGGGCGGGCCATGGCGGCAAGTCGGGCCGCTGGAACTCGCTCTATGAGGTGGCGGAGGCCTATACCTTCATCATCACCCAACTGGGTGACTAGCCCCCGGCCCGCTTGCGCTGGATGAGCTGGTCGAGCACGGCCCCGTCGATGTCGGTCTTGATCTGCATCCACAGCGGCAGGTGGTCCGACAGTTGATAGGTGAATTTGGCCTTGGTTAGGTCGGGGAACAACGGCTTGTGGTCGCTGGCGTAGAAATCCACCACGCCGCCGGCCAGCGTGAAATCATCGCCATAGCGGGCGAAATGCATGATCTGGTCATAACGCTTGTCACGCGCCAGGTTTGAACCGAATTCGTCATTTATCAGGGCCTTGGGGATCACCAGCCCTTTGGAGGTCAGGGCGGTGAACATGGGGCTTTGCCGGCTGGGAATGTTGAAGTCGCCCATGACGATGACGTCGCGGTCCTCACAATTCTTGTCCTTGATCTTGCCGTCGAGCCAGTTGGCAAGGCCCTGGATTTCCTTTTCCCGCGCCTGATCGCTCTCGCCCCAGCGGACATGGGTTGTGAAAACCAGAAAGTCGAAATTGCCCGCCTTGAACGACGCGACATATGGCAGGCGCCACCAGCTGTCCTCCGAAAGATATTCGGTGCCCTTCTTTGTGCGCGGTGGCGTGGCGGTCGCGGCCATGCCGTTAAAGGTGCAGGCGCGCTGGTCGTAGAGGTAGCAAATGCGCTCACGATTGCCGCCGTCATCGCGAATCGAATCCGAATAGACAGCGTCCCAATACGGTCCGAGAATCGGAAGGATGCGCTGCAGATCCTGGAGGTTGTCGCGCAGCTCAACCACCCCAACCAGGTCAAACTGGCCGATGATCTCGGCAATATAGTGAATCGCCGCTTCGCTGCGCCGCTTCTTGCCGAACTCGCGGATATTCCAGGTCGCGATATTCAGCGTCTCGTCGAGCTTCGATGGCGGGATCTTGGCAGCTTCGATCCGCTTCATGAGGAGCTTCAGCCCCTCGGCAATTTCAAGGCTCACATTGCCGTGAAACATGACGTCCCTCCCAGCAACCGAGCGGGAGCCAGTCTATCACGCTGTCGAAATGATGACGAGTGGCCGGCTAGCCGGTCATGAACCGTGCACAATCGATGCAAAGGGCGGCTTCGGGCCGAGCCTCCAGCCGGGCCGGTGCGATCTCCTCGCCGCAGCGGACGCATTCGCCATAGGTGCCGTCCTCAATCCGCGCCAGCGCTCGCTTTACAGAGGCGATCTCCTTGGCGACCAGCGCGCTTTCGCCCCGCAGCGTATCATCGTCCTCCATCTCGACGGCCTGCTCGCTGCTGTCCGGATTGAGCGGCTCGGCCAGATCCTCGGCGATCCGCGCCTTGCGCGTTTCCAGCTCGGCAAGCTGTGCTTCGAGATGTGCCTTGGCGGCAGCGGTGTCGGGCATAGTGCACTCCCCCTCACTCGTTACCCGGTGAGCCTAACATGTCCCGGCGCGAAGTAAATTCGTCGCTCGCCCGTGCTCGATGCCGCTACGCTCAGCAGCGCAGACTATCGCCGGCCCACCATTTGCGCTCGCACTTCTGGTTGTTGGACACCCAGCGCGGATAGGCGCGGTCCGGGCGGTCGTGCCACCAGTCGTTGAAGCTGTCGGATTTCCACGCCGTGTCGCCCTGATACTCGCGATAATAGTCGTAGAAGAAGACCCCGTCATCGCGGCCACGGTCGCGGCGGCGGTCGCCATGGCCGAAGCCGCCGTGATGCGATGATCCGCCGGATCGGGCCGAAAACCGGACGTCGGACACCGATTGTGCCATCGCCGGGACGGGCAGGGCGACCGTCAGGGCCACCAGGCCAAGCAAGAGGGTACGCATGTTGCTACCTCCTTCAGGTTCATCGGTTTCAGACGCGACACAAGCGCGTCGACAGGAACCGCGATGCACGACGAAGACGGCCTCTGTCGATCAGGACCTGTGCGGATGTCGGCAGAACTTACAATTGGGCGACGTCAACCGGCGCCTCGGCGCCAAGACGCTGAGTTTCCGTCACGGAGTAAATCCGTGACGTCGATCAGGCTCTCCCCGGATCAAGTCCGGGGCGACCTGTCGGCCGGCACTCGCCATCTCTTCGACTCAGCTTCCCGATTGCCTCGCAATCCGTCAGCTGTTCTCGGTATCTCGTTCATTATCCCAAATCATCGCCAATATCCGCCAACCCAGTTCCGGATGCCGGAAAAGCTGGATCGAGTTGATGCCGCGCCGTTCCACATCCCCGTCGTCGGGCGACGAGCGCGCTTCGTAGTGGCTCCACACATGCGCCATATTGCCGAAGACATCGATACGGCGGCTGGTCTCCACCTCGTAGAAGGGGTTGGCCATGAAGAAGGGCGTGACGTTCTCGCGATATTCGTCGAGTCCCATCGCCAGCATCGCGGGCTTGCCGTCTTCATCGACGAACGTCCGTACCTGTCGCGCCTCCGGCAGGAAGCAGTTCGCCTGCCGGCTCCAGTCGCGCGGGCCGGCTGGGCCGGAGATCATGCCGTACATCTCGTCGATCACGGTGCCGATGGCTTCTTGGTCGGTCATGGATTCTCCCAATGCATCTGTGATGCCCGTTTTATGCTATGCGACGGTGGCGGGAAGGGGGCTTCCATGCCGTATCGCAACGCACCCTATTACGTTCTCTTTTGCATCGCGGTGATCGCCGCAGGCTTTTGGCCCAGCTACTTCGCGAAATGGGGCGACGTCCCCTGGCAGTTCCATGCCCATGGCATCGCCGCCAGCATCTGGGTGATGATGGTCCTGGCGCAAAGCTGGACCGCGCATCACAAACAGTTCCCGCTGCACCGCGCGGTCGGCAAGTCAAGCCTCTTCCTGTTTCCCTTCCTGATCGGCGGGCTGGCGGCGATCATCGATTTGACCGCCAAGGGCTATGTCGCGGCCAATGACCCGGTGCGGGTGATGTTCGGCGGCCAGTTCCTGATCGGGCTGGCACTGGCCATCGCCGCCTATGTCACCGTCTATTACAGGGCGCTGAAATTTCGGCGAAAGGTGTGGATTCATTCGGGCTACATGCTGACGACGCCGCTGATCCTGTTCGAATCGCCGTTCAGCAGACTGCTCGGAATGTTCGTGCCGGGCTTCATCATAAGCGGGCCCGAGGATCTGCACCTGATCATGCCGTCGATCATCTGGTCGATGGCGCTGTCGCTCGCCTTCATTGCAGGGATCTGGTTCTTCTATCGGGAGAAGGCGAGCCCGTTCCTGGTCGCGGCCGGCTTCATCGTCGCGCAGATGCTGACCATGGGGCTTATGGCAGACAATGCGCTATTGGAATCGCTGCTTGCGATGCTTGGCAATGTCCCGAGTGCAGTCGTCTGGCTGACCGGGTTCGCAATCGGCGCAGCGACCAGCTGGGCAGGGTGGAACGCCGGCAGGCGGGCAGTGGCGCCGACGCCCGCGGCACAGGCCGCCTGAGATGTTCGACGATCATCAGCTGGCGGCGCTCGGCGCCCGGCGGATCGCGACCGATACCGACCCGGACGATCTGGTGCTGCCCGAGGAGGCGGGACGGCGCCTCGGCCTGATCGCCCATTGGCTGGCGCAGCCGCCCTTCATCTTCCGCGAATGGGGCATTCACCGCTTCGTCGACGGAGGCCTGCGCGCGCTGTTTTGCGGACCGTCCGGCACCGGCAAGACGATGGCCGCGGTGGCACTTGCCAGGTCGACCGAACGGCCGCTGTTCCGCATCGATCTCGGCGCAGTCACGTCCAGATATATCGGCGAGACGGAAAAGAATTTGCAGCAGCTGTTCGAGGTGGCGGACGAGGCTGGCGCGATCCTGCTGTTCGACGAGGCCGACGCCCTGCTCGGCAAGCGGAGCGAAGTGAAGGACGCGCACGACCGCTATGCCAATATCGAGGTCAGCCACCTGCTCAGGCGGATCGAGCTGTTCGAGGGCCTGGCCGTGGTCACCACCAACCTTGCCGGCGGCATCGACGAGGATGCGATGAGCCGCATCGACGTCATGGTCGACTTCCCCATGCCCGACGCCGTCGCGCGGGAGACAATCTGGCAAAAGCTGCTGGCGGCGATGAAGCTGCCCCAGGGAGATGACCTGGACGTTCCTGCGCTGGCCAGCCATGAGCTGTCCGGCGCCGAGATCCTCCGCGCCGTCCGGGTCGCGGCGTCGTACGCAGCCAGCGAGGAGCGGAAGCTCGACATGACGCTGCTGCAGGCGGCGGCCGCGGAGCGGGTGAAGATGCGGGCGGGGGCACTGACAGGCTAGCCCCGATTTGCAAGTTCCCCGCTTACCAAAGCAATCGGTTCGGCCGGAGCCGCTGCCGGTTGACGGTTCCCTGGATCAGGTGGGGCTTCAGCTTGCGAAACATGTGCGCGGCGCCATCGACGCTCATGCATACCAGTCGCGTACCGCCGGCGGGCAGCCGCTCGATGGCGGAGATTCCGACCTTTTCGGCCAGGCAGCGGCTGATCACGTCCCCCTCCTCAAGCGCGACGAAAAGTTCGCGGCTCATCGTGCTTCGCCCCGCTTGGCGGCGGCAACGGCATCGCGGGCGTTGCTGTAGCGATAGTCGCGCCACAGGAAGACGTCGGCCTGGATCCGCCTGATCCCCAGGCGGGCGAGCTCCAGATCGTCAATGTGATTATCGTTGATTGTCATGCTGATATCGGCTCCCGGGATGTAAGCGGGAGCGCGTTGGTCTCTCAGCCGCACGGGCTTACGGACAGGACGTCCATGCGATGGGGCGCCTTTAGCACAGGGGCAGGTGAAGCCCTAATGAAGAAGCTGCGGGAATTGACGAATTTGACGGCACTAACCCCATGGTAACCGCTTTTCTGTAGCGTCCCGCCCCATGACCCGTCCGCTGGCCTCCGGGAAACAGTCCGTCAACCTGGCATCGTCCGGGGTCAAGGTATCGCGCATCCGTCGCGATCCGCCGCCGAAGGTGAAGGAAAAGCAGGTCGACGTGGACGAGGTCGATCGCCGGGACGTGGTCATCGGGGTCATCGCCTTCGCGCTTTCGATCTTCGTGATCACGCTGGCGGTTGGCAGCTACAACGGCTGGTCGCCCAGCCAGTATACGATCAATATCAAGGATCTCTGACACGGGCGGCTGAGCCGAAGAGAGGCTTTGCGAAGCAAAGGCGAGCTTCTGTCGAAAAGACCGCGAGTGCCGGCCAGCGGGTCGCGCAGCGAACCCGACTGACGTCTCGGATTCATTCCGTGACGGCCCAACCTCCCGCTGATTGAAGGTGCGAAGCCTGCTGGCATTGATTAATATAAATCAATGCGGCGGCGTAACAAATCTCGAGTCATTCTCGGCGGTCAGCGCAACTGGTCGAAGCAGGGGGCCTACCAGCGCCGACGATCGCGGGGGCGCCGTACCAGCGACGACATAGGGAGCGGAGGCGGCGGCTGGCTGCGCTTTGCGCCGCTGTGGCTCGGCGCGATCTTCGTCGGACTGGTCGTTGGAGGCGGCGCCAATTGGTCTGCCGATGCGCTGGGAAGTGGTTCGTCCGAGGGCGGCGTGCGGGCCAGCTTCGGCTTCTGCCACACGGGCGGCGGCACTAATTGCGTGGTGGATGGCGACACGCTCTACGTCCAGGGCGTGAAGATCCGCATCGCGGACATCGACGCGCCGGAGACGCACGAACCCAAATGCCCCGAAGAAAAATCGCTGGGCGACCGCGCGACGAAGCGGCTGATTAGCCTGGTCAATTCAGGCGAGGTGACTCTCGCTCCGATCGATCGGGACGAAGACAGCTACGGCCGCAAGCTCCGGATCGTGAAGGTCGACGGGGTTTCGGTCGGCGAGACGCTGGTCGATGACGGGCTGGCGCGCTGGTATCGGGGCGGGCGAAGGCCGTGGTGTTGATTGGGTGGCCGATGGGCGCCGAATGATCACTCCGCCGCAACCCCAGCTCTTGAGAACATATCGTCGCCCTCAGTCGCCTCGGCCGGCGCATCGTTTGCCGCTTTCGCCTTTTGGCGCCGGTCGAAATTGTCCCAGACCTCGCCCCAGTTCCCCCGGGTCGCGGCCTTCGAATATTCGGTCGCGCGGGTCTCGAAGAAATTGGCGTGCTCGACGCCGTTCAACAGCGGCGCGAGCCAGGGGAGCGGATGCTCGTCGACCATGTAGATCGGCTTGAAGCCCAGCTGTCCCAGCCGCCAGTCGGCGATGTAGCGGATGTACTTCTTGATCTCCTTGGGCGTCATGCCCTCGACCCGGCCCATTTCGAAGGCGAGGTCGATGAACGCATCTTCCAGCCGCACCGTCTTCTGGCAGCAGTCGATGATGTCGTCGCGCACGGCCGGGCTCATGCAGTCGCGTTCCTTGACGAAGGCATGGAACAGGCGGGTGATGCCCTCGCAATGCAGGCTTTCGTCGCGGACCGACCAGCTGACGATCTGGCCCATGCCCTTCATCTTGTTGAAGCGCGGGAAGTTCATCAGCATGGCGAAGCTGGCGAACAGCTGCAGCCCTTCGGTGAAGCCGCCGAACATGGCCAGCGTGCGGGCGATGTCCGCGTCCGTATCCACGCCGAAGGTGGCGAGATAGTCGTGCTTGTCCTTCATCTCCTTGTACTGAAGGAAGGCGCTGTACTCGCTTTCCGGCATGCCGATGGTGTCGAGCAGGTGGCTGTAGGCCGCGATGTGCACCGTCTCCATGTTGGAAAAGGCGGTCAGCATCATCTTGATCTCGGTCGGCTTGAACACCCGGCCGTACTTGTCGTGGTAGCAATCCTGCACCTCGACGTCGGCCTGGGTGAAGAAGCGGAAGATCTGCGTCAGCAGGCTGCGCTCATTCTCGGTCAGCTTCTGCGCCCAGTCGCGGCAATCCTCGCCCAGCGGCACTTCCTCCGGCATCCAGTGGATCTGCTGCTGGCGCTTCCAATATTCGAACGCCCAGGGGTATTCGAACGGCTTGTAGGTCTTGGAGGCCTGGAGGAGAGGCATCTTACTTAACTCCTAACTCGTCTTCCGCGCGGAAGCGCGGCTCAAAATTGATTTCACGCAAAGGTACGAAGGCACGAAGCAAAGGCTCAGCATCCTTTCGCGCCTTCGCGCCTTTGCGTGAGAAAATGACTTTGCCGCTGCGCGGCGATGAGGAGGCCGAAGCTCATCCGCGCCTCCGCCTCGAATTGCGGGCGCCGACACCCAGGAAACAGATGCCGACGAAATAACCGAAATCGTACCAGCCGCCGTTGTTGGGGACGGCGTAGAGCGCGATGTCGTCGGTGAAGAGCGACACGATCCACGCGACCGGGAAGATGAAGCCGTGCCACACGCCCTCGAGGAAGCCGGGCGCGGCCGGGCTGACCACACTGGCGGGCTGCCTGGCAACGCAGGCGGCGAGCGCGAGGGTGAATGTGGCTAGCACAAGGAGGCGCGTGCGGTTCATCGGCTGCTCTCCGCCGTGGCATAGGAAATCGCGAACCCGGCCATCAGCAGGCCGAATGCGGTGACCATCATGCCAGCGATCAGCATCGCCGTCGACTTCGGGCACTCTCCGGGGCGCCCGCGGATCGCGGCGACCAACATGCCGATGCCGAGCATTGCCGACACGGCGCCGATCGCGACATAGAGGATGTTGAGATCGCCGATCATCATGGCGTTACTGCGCCCGTCGCGCCGCGGCGCGGTCGATCTCGGCCTGCGACGGGCGATATTCGAGCAGGCCGAGGCCATGGATGGCCATGATCAGTCCGACGATCAGCATCAGTACCGCGGTCTGGCTGCCCGTTCTCGCCGCTCCTTCCGGCCCGCGGCGGCGATAGAGGATCACCGCGCCGACGATCAGCGCTGCGGCCGCGGCGACTTCGAGGGTCTGGAGCGTGGTCAACTCATCCACTCCGGTCCGTAGAGCGGCCCAATCTTGCCACTAAGGACTAGGTAGCTCATCAGGAACAAGAAGACGGGCGCCGCGACCATCTGAATCTTGCCCAACAGCTGCACCCGCTCAACCGGCAAGTCATGCCCTTCAATAGGCATCCCCAAGAGCGTCTTCCCTGCCCAGGGATTGCGCGTCATCCGCGCAAACCTCAGGCCGTTGAGAAACACTCCGCCGCAGATCAGTCCGATGATCGCAAGAAAAAAGGCAGGATTCACTGACACGCCAGGCACTCGTCATAGTCGGTCGTCGTGGTGACCTGGATTTCGCGCAGCTCGGACGTGTTGTCGGCCTCGACGCCGCCCGCGAAGCCGGCGCGCTGCACCGACTTGGAACGGAGGTAGTAGAGCGACTTGATGCCCAGCTCCCAGGCACGATAGTGGAGCATCATCAGGTCCCACTTGTCGCTGTCGGCCCGGATGAACAGGTTCAGCGACTGCGCCTGGTCGATGAAGGTCGTACGGTCCGCGGCGAGCTCCAGCAGCCAGCGCTGGTCGATCTCGAACGACGTCTTGTAAACATCTTTCTCTTCCTGGGTCAGGAAATCGAGGTGCTGGACCGACCCGCCGCGCTCGAGGATCGAGCTCCACACGCTCTCGGAATTCTTCGATTTCTCGGTCAGCAGCTTCTCGAGGTACGGGTTCTTGATCGAGAAGGACCCGGAAAGCGTCTTGTGGGTGTAGATGTTGGCCGGGATCGGCTCGATGCAGGCCGATGTGCCGCCGGCGATGATCGAAATGGACGCGGTCGGCGCGATCGCCATCTTGCAGGAAAAGCGCTCCATCACGCCCATGTCGGCCGCGTCCGGGCAAGGCCCACGCTCCTGCGCCAGCATCATCGAGGCTTCATCGACCTGCGCGCGGATATGCTTGAAGATCTTGAGGTTCCACGACTTGGCCATTGCGCCCTCGAACGGCAGGCCACGCGCCTGGAGGAAGCTGTGGAAGCCCATGACGCCGAGGCCGACCGAGCGCTCCCGCTCCGCGCTATATTTGGCGCGCGCCATCTCGTCCGGCGCGCGGGAGATATAGTCGGAAAGCACATTGTCGAGGAAGCGCATCACGTCCTCGATGAACTGCTTGTCGCCGTTCCATTCGTCCCAGGTTTCGAGGCTGAGCGACGACAGGCAGCAGACCGCGGTGCGGTCGGCGCCGAGGTGGTCGCGGCCGGTCGGCAGCGTGATCTCGCTGCACAGGTTGGAGGTCGAAACCTTGAGGCCGAGGTCGCGGTGATGCTTGGGCATCGACCGGTTCACCTGGTCGATGAAGATGATGTAGGGCTCACCGGTCGCCAGCCGGGTCTCGACCAGCTTCTGGAACAGGGAACGGGCGTCGACTTGCCCGCGGACCGTACCGTCGCGGGGCGACTTCAGCTCGAACGGGGAGCCGTCGCGGACGGCCTCCATGAACTCGTCGGTGACCAGCACGCCATGGTGCAGGTTCAATGCCTTGCGGTTGAAGTCGCCGCTGGGTTTGCGGATTTCCAGGAACTCCTCGATTTCCGGGTGCGAAATGTCGAGATAGCAGGCGGCCGAGCCGCGCCTGAGCGAGCCCTGCGAAATGGCGAGGGTCAGGCTGTCCATCACCCGGACGAAGGGGATGATACCGCTGGTCTTGCCGTTCAAACCGACCGGCTCGCCAATGCCGCGCACCGCGCCCCAATAGGTGCCGATGCCTCCGCCGCGACTGGCCAGCCAGACATTCTCGTTCCAGGTGCCGACGATGCCGTCGAGGCTGTCGTCGACGCTGTTGAGGTAACAGCTGATCGGCAGGCCGCGGCCCGTGCCGCCGTTCGACAGCACCGGCGTCGCCGGCATGAACCACAGCTTCGATATATAGTCGTAGACGCGCTGGGCATGTGCCTGGTCATCGGAGTAGGCGGCGGCAACGCGGGCAAAGAGGTCCTGGTAGGTCTCGCCCGGCAGCAAATAGCGGTCGCGCAGCGTTTCCTTCCCGAATTCGGTCAGCAGCGCGTCGCGACCCGCATCGGTTTCGACGTCGAACTTCTTGGCGTCGACGGTCTTGCTGTCACGCTTGGTCTCGGTGACCGAAACGTCGTCGGAGCTCACTTCGCTCGAAGTTGCAAAATCCATCGTTGTTCCCCGTGCTACCGGCCGTTCTGCGACGGCTTGTTCTGCTTCTGTTCGACTCGGAGCCATGGCGACGAGCCTAGCCTAAAATCAAGCATCGCGGGGCTTTTTTGGCTCCGTGTCCCCGATATCCACAGGGCACGAGCGGGCCCTTGCGGAAGATAATCATCTTCCGCCCCAACCACAATAGATTGAGATGCCCCCCAACGCTTACACGATATATAGTGGCTAAAGCGGACCTGGACGCAAGATCAAAATTAACAAGCGGTGAAAATTTATGCGGCTCCCAAGGGGCGCTGTGGCGGCAGGGACACGGCACCGCGGAGGCGCGATCCCACCCCGTGCCGGTTCGGGCTGCAGCGCGACAGCTTGCCGCTGACAAGACGCCCCTCAAGCCCATTGCCACGGGCCGGACTTGGGCGCACATTCCCTTCTTCCCTG
>DASTOV010000113.1:0-2868 GCA_035720125.1 Sphingomicrobium sp.
CAGACGACCGGAGGCGGCTGCTACGTCGATTCCGAGTTCTACTACTGGCAGGACGGCGTGGCCTATTCGTGCCGCGAGCCGGCGGCCTATCGCGGCGGCAATTGCAAGCCGGAAGCATCCTGGCCCGACAAGGCCAAGGACCAATGCCGGCTGAAGGCGGTGCGGCCATGACCGGCTCTATCTTCGATGCCGACGCGCATTGCTGGTCCGGCCTTCTCTCGGGCCGCAAGTTTGCGTGGCAGAAGGGCTTGCGCGAGGTTTCGCTCGGTATCGGCGGCGTCCAGTTTCACCCGTCGCACGAAGATCTCAGCGGATACCAGGACTGGCGCAAGGTCGCCGATGCTGCAATAGCGCGCAAGGCCGAGGGCCTGCTGCTGATCGGCCACAGCAACGGCGTCTACGCGATTACGGCGGTGGCCGAATATCTCGCGCAGAAGAACAGCCCGATCAAATGCGTGCTGGCTGGCTTCGACCAGACCAAGAAGCCCTGCCCCTACATGGGCAAGAACGTTGTCGCGGCCATCGAAATCTGGGCCGGGCTCAACCGCATGAAGATGGGCGACGATTTCGCGGGAGCGTTCGAAACGCACCCGGAATTTCGCCCCGACAGCCATATCGGCGTGATCTCCAATCCGAAGGCGCAGCGCCTCGTCGTCGATTTCGCGCTGCGCTGGAAGCACGTGTGGGGAAGGCCATGAACCGCGGCGCCTTCTTCTCCGCGCTCCGGAAGCGCAACAGTGGCGTCTTCGGCACGTCGTTGTCCCAAGGCGCCGTCGACGGCCTCGAGACGATCATCGAGGAAGGCATGGAGCGCGGCACGCCTCTGGAATGGCTCGCCTACATCCTTGCCACCGCCTACCACGAGACGGCCCACACCATGCAGCCGATCCGCGAGTTCGGCCGGGGCCGGGGCCGCAAATACGGCAAGCCAGTAGCCGAACACGGCAACCAGGTCGCCTACGGTCGCGGCTACGTTCAGCTAACCTGGTCGTGGAACTATCAGCGCGCAGACCGTGAACTGAAGCTCGGGGGCAAACTGATCGCCAACTACGACATGGCGCTCAACGAGGCGGTCGCGGGCAGGATCCTGTTTCAGGGCATGGAGCAGGGCTGGTTCACCGGGAAAAAGCTAGCCGACTACATCCGACCGGCGGTCTCACTTGGTCCAGGGATCAAGGAACTGGCTCGCGTCGATTACGTCGGGGCGAGGAAAATCATCAATGGCACCGACCGGGCACGTTTAATCGCCGGCTACGCCAGCGCATTCGAGGCTGCGCTGCGGACGGCCGGCTACGGAGCATCCACCACCGCCTAAACGCAAACCATCGCCCACGGCCCGCTGTGGCCGATGGCGGGGCAAACCGAAAGGACTGAAACCATGACCATTTCCTTCGACAAGGTGTCGGGCCTGATCCGGCACGTTTTGACATTCGGCGCCGGCTATCTGGTCGCCAAGGGCCTGATCGATGAAACGATGACGGCCGAGGTCGTCGGCGCCGCGATGACGCTGATTGGCCTCGTCTGGTCGTGGATGTCGAAACCGGCGGCATGACCTGGGCCAAGATCATCGCCGGGCTGCTGTCGCTGCTGCGCACGGTGGCCCGGTGGATCGAGGAAGGCAGGATCAGGGCCGATGAGCGCAACCGGATCGAACTGGAGGCGCGGCGCGCCCGCGATGCTCGCATTGCTGCTGCCGACGCTGCTGTCGACCGGCTGCAGCATGACCCTGAGAGCGTCGCCGCAGACCCGCGCAATCGTCGCCGGCGAAAAGGTGATCGACTGTCAGACTATCCAACGGAGGATCGGTGATGGCATCGATTTCTCGGCTCCACTTCCGGGCGAGGTCGAAACATCGGCCAACGAATTCGACGCCGCCCGCACCATCCCGAAAATCCGCACCTTTAACGCCATCTTCGACGCCGCCTGCAAACGCTGACGCTACCTGGGGCGAATGGGCGCGCGGCGTATTCGCGACGGTGGCCGTCCTCGTCATGATCTTCGGGCTGGTCGCAATTCTCGGGACGGCGTGGAGGGCATTTCCATGAGCGAGACCGGACAGATCGGCGCTTGGTTCGGCCTGCTTCTCCTAATCGCCGCTCTTGTCGGCGGCCTCGCCTATTGCAGCCCGGCTCTTTCGCATGAAGCCCCGAGCGGTTGGGCTTACGACCAAGGCTGTTGCAGCGCGCGTGATTGCAGGCAGGCCGAAGACGGCGAAGTCACGCAAGAACGTGACGGCTACCACTACAACGGCCAACTGATCCACTTCGATGACAAACGCATCAAGAACAGCGGCGACCATCATTTTCACGTCTGCGAATGGCCAGAAGGCGGCGACATGTCTGTCGAAGCCCGTGGCCGCATGAGCGTCCATTGCCTCTACGTCCCCCAACCAGGAGTGTGACATGCGCACGATCCTAGCTTCGATATGCGCGTTCGCCTTTTCGTTTCCGGCTGCGGCCCAATACCGCACGATGATCCCCGTCATGTGTGGCTCAGCCAATGAGGTCGAGACAACGCTGAAGGAAAAATACGGAGAGACGCCGATCTGGCTTGGTGCGGTCAGCGAAAGCTCTTCGGCATTTCTGACTCAATCGGCCGGCGGCAGTTGGACGATCTATGTCCGTGGCGCAAATGGCAGCGCGTGCATCCTGGGTTCCGGTCAGGCAGGCCAGACCGTCGATCCCGCTCCGCCGAAGCCCGAAGGTTCCAAGAGCTAATTCCGGGAAAGGGCTGGGGCCATGCCGGACGATAGCTTGCCGATCCGCCTTGACGAACGCCTCAAAGCCATGGAGGCGCGGTTCCTCAAGGTGGAGAACAAGGTCGATGAAATGCACGCGCTGCTGCAACAGGCGCGCGGTGCACGCTGGG
>DASTOV010000114.1:0-6434 GCA_035720125.1 Sphingomicrobium sp.
TTCTGCGCGGCCAGCGGCGCGACCCCCCGCCAATGTGGCTTATGCGCCAGGCGGGGCGCTATCTTCCCGAATATCGCGAATTGAGGGCCACCAGGGGCGGTTTCCTCGACATGGCCTATGATCCGGGAACCGCAGCGGAAATCACGCTCCAGCCGCTGCGCCGCTTCCCGTTCGATGGTGCGATTCTTTTTTCGGATATCCTCGTGGTGCCGCACGCGATCGGGATGTGTCTGACCTTCGTTGCCGGAGAGGGGCCGCGCTTGTCGCCCCCGTTGCTCGATGGTCGGATTGGGGACCTAGAGCCGGCGATCGAGCGGCTGAACCCCGTCTACGAGACCGTTCGACGAGTGAAGGCCGAGTTGTCGCCCCAGACGACTTTCCTGGGCTTTGCCGGATCACCATGGACCGTCGCCACCTACATGATTGCCGGGCAGGGCAGCCGCGAGCAGGCCGAAGCGCGCCAGCTGGCCTATTCCGACCGGGCGAAGATGGATGCCATCCTCGACATCGTGTCGCGGATCACGGTTGATTATCTTTCGCGCCAGATTGAGGCGGGGGTCGATGCCGTACAGCTGTTCGACAGCTGGGCCGGCAGCCTGGCGCCGGCGCAGTTCGAACAACTGGTGATCGCGCGAACCGCATGGATCGTGGCAGAGCTCAAGCAACGGCATCCCCAGACGCCCGTCATCGGCTTTCCCAAGGGCGCCGGCGGCAAGCTTCGAGCCTATGCTGCGGAAACGGGCGTGGACGCGATCGGCCTAGACGAGACGGTCGCCCCCGAATGGGCCGCGAAAGAGCTTCCGACCGGCATGCCGGTGCAAGGCAATCTCGACCCGCTGGCGCTGATTGCCGGCGGCGACGCGCTGCGCAGCGCAACTCGGCGAATCCTTGACGCTTTCGCCGACCGCCCCCACATCTTCAACCTGGGCCATGGGATCCAGCAGACAACGCCGATCGCGCATGTCGAAGAGCTGGCATTGCTGGTGAAGGGCTAGGGATGGGGGGCATTCAGGCCATATTGGGCGAGTATCAGGGTTTCCTGGGAGCCGCCTATCTGTGGGTCAAGGCCGCCCATGCCACCTTCGTGATTTTCTGGATCGCCGGGCTGTTCATCGTCCCGCGCTACTATATCCATCACCAGGCGACGACGCCGGGATCGGCCGAGGACCGCGCCTGGATCGAGCGCGAGGACAAGGCGAGGACCATCATCCTGACCCCGGCCATGATCCTGGTGTGGGTCCTCGGTCTGATGCTTGCGGTGCACTTGAATGTTTGGGGCCAGCACTGGTTCACGGCCAAGCTGCTGTTCGTTGTCGTCCTGACCGGTTACCAGGGCTGGATCGGCACCTATGGCAAGAAACTGGCCGGCGGCCGCCGCGAGCCGGACGACAAGAAGCTGAGGCTGATGAACGAGATCCCGGGCATCCTCACCGCCTTCATTGTCGTGTTCGTGATCGTGCGGCCCTTTTAAGGGATTGCACGCGCGAGAAGCGTGCGCTCTTTTTGAAGGATTGCGCGCCAGCGACGCCCCCAGGGCCTTCTAGGCCGTTGACTAAGGACCTTCGCCCGACCTAAGCGCGTTGGAAAGCAGGCTGCATCGGCCCGACTCCCCTTTTTGCCGGTGCACCCCAATCCATTCGCGGCGTCCTGCCGCATGTGTCTAAACTTCCTTTCTTTTCGTTCGAAAGCCACTCTTAATGCATCTCAAGGACCTGAAGCAGAAAACCCCCGCTGACCTCGTCGCCATGGCCGAGGAAATGGGGATCGAGGGCGCATCGACGATGCGCAAGCAGGACCTGATGTTCTCCATCCTGAAGGTGCGCGCGGAGAGCGGCGCCGAAATTAACGGACAGGGCACGATCGAGGTGCTGAACGACGGGTTCGGCTTCCTCCGCTCACCCGAGGCCAATTACCTCGCCGGTCCCGACGACATCTATGTCGCGCCCAATATCGTCCGCCGCTTCGGCCTACGCACCGGTGACACGATCGAGGGCGAGATCCGCGGCCCCAGGGACGGCGAGCGTTATTTCGCGCTGACCAAGGTCACCCAGATCAATTTCGACGATCCTGAAGCGGTTCGGCACCGCGTCAATTTCGACAATCTGACGCCGCTTTATCCCGACTCGAAGCTGACCCTTGACAGCGCTGACCCGACCCAGAAGGACAAATCGGCGCGTGTGATCGACATCGTCGCTCCACAGGGCAAGGGACAGCGCGCGCTGATCGTTGCCCCGCCGCGCACCGGCAAGACCGTGCTGCTGCAAAACATCGCGAAAGCGATCACCGACAACCATCCTGAGGTATTCCTGCTGGTGCTGCTGGTTGACGAGCGGCCCGAGGAAGTCACCGACATGCAGCGCAGCGTGAAGGGCGAGGTGATCAGCTCGACATTCGACGAGCCGGCGTCGCGTCACGTGCAGGTGGCGGAAATGGTGATCGAAAAGGCCAAGCGCCTGGTCGAGCACAAGAAGGATGTCGTCATCCTGCTTGATTCCATCACCCGCCTCGGCCGTGCCTACAACACGGTCGTGCCCTCGTCGGGCAAGGTGCTGACTGGCGGCGTCGATGCCAACGCGCTGCAGCGACCGAAGCGGTTCTTCGGCGCCGCGCGCAACATCGAGGAGGGCGGCTCGCTTTCGATCATCGCGACTGCGCTGATCGATACCGGGTCAAAGATGGACGAAGTCATTTTCGAAGAGTTCAAGGGTACCGGAAACAGCGAAATCGTGCTCGACCGCAAGGTCTCGGACAAGCGCATCTTCCCGTCGCTGGATGTCGGCAAGTCCGGCACTCGCAAGGAAGAGCTGCTGGTTGAACAGGGCACGCTCAGCAAGATGTGGGTGCTGCGCCGGATCCTGATGCAGATGGGCACGGTCGATGCGATGCAGTTCCTGCTCGACAAGATGAAGGACGCTAAGTCCAACGAGGACTTCTTCGCCTCGATGAATCAGTAGGATCGAGCCGTCACGCCGGGCCACTTCACGAGGGGCGGTTTCCGGCTTAATGGAACCAAAGTGGCACACAGGACTTAGCTGGCAAACCGCCAAAGGGACCGGAAATGATCGAGACTCTGCTGGCCGCCGCGGCCGCGACGACCCCCGCAGGGTTTGGTGGGCCCGCAGATATCTGGGCCGCGATCGTCAAGGACTTTTCCAACATCACCCAGCCGTCGGCATTCGCCGCCTTCGTGCAGGTGTTGATGATCGACCTGGTGCTGGCGGGCGACAATGCGATCGTGGTCGGCGCATTGGCTGCCGGCCTGCCTGCGGAGCAGCGCAGGAAGGTCATCGTCATCGGCGTTATCGCCGCGCTGGTGCTGCGCATCATCTTCGCGCTGGTCGTTACCCAGCTGATGCAGATCATCGGCCTGATCCTGGTCGGCGGCCTGCTGCTGCTGTGGGTTTCATGGCGCATGTGGCGCGACCTTCGGCACCTCGGCGAAAGCGCGGGATCGCCGGAAATCTATGGTGACGAACATAGCGGCCTCAAGCCGGCCAAGAGCTTCGTTGGGGCCGCCTGGGCCGTCGCCATTGCCGACGTCAGCATGAGCCTCGACAATGTGCTGGCGGTCGCCGGCGCCTCAAAGGATCATCCGGGCATCCTGATCGTCGGCCTGGTCTTCGCCGTTGCCCTGATGGGAATCGCGGCCAACGTCATCGCCAAATATATCGAGCGCTACCGGTGGATCGCCTATCTGGGGCTGGCGGTCATTGTCTATGTAGCCTTCAAGATGATCTATGAAGGTTGGGTCGATCCACATGTCGGATTGGGCCGCCTCCTCGGCGGATGATTGATCCACCGGCGGCGGATACGATCGTCGCGCTGTCGAGCGGTCGGCCTCCTGCCGCCATTGCGGTCGTCCGAACCAGCGGCTCGTCTGCAATCGTCGTGGCGCAAGCGCTGGCGGGGACCCTGCCGGTGGCGCGCACGGCGTCGCTGCGGCGGCTCGTCGACCCCCGCAATGGCTCGCTGATCGACGAAGCATTGTTGCTTCGATTCGATGCGCCACACAGCGCAACAGGAGAAAATATCGTTGAATATCAATGTCATGGCGGCCGTGCGACGGTGGACGCGCTGCTTTCGGCATTGATTTCCCAACCCGGTGTCAGGCTGGCGGAGCCTGGCGAATTCACCCGCCGCGCATTGGCCAACGGGCGGATCGACCTGACCGAGGCCGAGGGGCTAGCCGACCTGTTGACGGCCGAGACCGAGCTCCAGCGGCGGTCCGCCATGGCGCGAGCCGGCGGCGCGCTGCGCAGGCGCCTAGACGACTGGCGGAATCGATTGCTGGGCCTTGCGGCACGGGCCGAAGTGGCGATCGATTACGCCGATGAGGAGGACGGCCTCGGGGAGCAGAGCCTCCTGCCGGAGATCGGCCGGCTGGTTGAAGAGATGGGCGCCTTGCTGTCGGCGCCGCGGGTCGAACCTTTGCGCGACGGCGTCCGGGTTGTCGTCGCCGGTCCGCCCAACGCAGGAAAATCTAGTTTAGTCAACGTGTTATCGCAAGGTGAGAAGGCCATCGTCACCCATATTCCGGGCACCACTCGCGATGCAATCGAGGTGCCGATCGCGATTGACGGCCTGCCGTTCGTGCTGGTCGACACGGCCGGGCTGCGCGAGTCGGAAGATTTGGTGGAAGCGATCGGCATCGATCGGGCGAGGGGCGAGGCCGGTCGAGCGGATTTGCTGCTCTGGCTTGGGCCGGACGACGAGGCGCCCGATCACGCCGGATTGATCCGCATCCACGCGAAGGCGGACCTTGCGGGAACGGAATCCGGTGGGTTGCCTGTCTCTTCGCTGACCGGCGAGGGTGTACCGGAATTGACCCGGGAACTCCTCGATCGGTCACGGAACTTGCTTCCAAAGGGAGACGAGCTTGCTCTCGACCGCCGCCAGCATGGCTTGCTCGAGGAAGCCCATCAAGCATTGACCCGGACGTCGGGCCTGCCGGATCCGGTGTTGGTTGCAGAGGAATTGCGCAATGCCCGTGTGGCGATCGATCGCATCTCGGGACAGGCCGGTATCGAGGAACTGCTGGACGCATTGTTCGGGCGATTTTGTCTCGGGAAATAGTGGCTGCGCTTCTCGCCTTCCCCCGGCATGCCTGCGATGCTCGTTTCACGTGAAACAGGGTTCATTGAACCTCCGCCTCAGCATCGGTATGGGCAGCCAATGTTCGACGTCCTGGTCATTGGTGGCGGTCACGCCGGGTGCGAGGCAGCCTGCGCGGCTGCGCGCCGCGGCGCACGCGTAGCGTTGCTGACATTTCGCGCGGACGATCTTGGACAGATGAGCTGCAACCCGTCGATTGGCGGCGTAGGCAAGGGCCATCTGGTGCGTGAAGTTGACGCAATGGGCGGGATCATGGCGATTGCCGCCGATCGCGCAGCGATTCACCGCCGAATGCTCAATGCCAGCAAAGGTAGCGCAGTGCGGGGACCAAGGGTCCAGGCGGACCGGCAGCTCTATCGACGCGCGATCCAACGGCTGGTTACCGAATCGGGCGTCGAAGTCATCGAGGGTGAGGCAGTTGCCCTTCTTCTGGCGAACGGTGTGGCTTGCGGCGTGCAGCTGGCGGATGGTTTGACAGTCGAGGCGAATTCGGTCGTCCTGACCACGGGGACTTTCCTTGGAGCGGAAATGTTTCGGGGTGAGGAGCGCTGGTCCGGCGGTCGATTCGGAGGCCGGGCGGCGGGCACCCTTTGCGCGCAAGTGCGCGAACTCGGACTGGCGCAAGGGCGGCTCAAGACCGGGACGCCGCCCCGCCTCGACGGCCGGACCATCGACTGGTCGCTTGTTCAGCCGCAGCCGAGTGATCGTGACCCTTGGACCATGGCCCTGGCACCGAATCCCGAGCCTTGTGCACAGCTGAGTTGCGCCATCACGCGGACGAACGAGCGAAGTCATGACGTCATTCGGGCGGGTTTTGGGCGGTCGCCATTGTTCGCGGGCGCGATCGAGGGCAGGGGACCGCGCTACTGCCCGTCAATCGAGGACAAGGTCCATCGCTTTGGCGATCGCGACGGTCATCAGATTTTCCTGGAGCCGGAAGGTCTTGCCAACCATCTCGTCTATCCCAATGGTATCTCGACTTCCCTGCCGACCGAAGTTCAGCAGGAGCTGGTGCAAAGCATCGTCGGGCTGGAGAGCGCCAGAATTGACCAGCCCGGCTACGCGGTCGAATATGAATATGCCGATCCGCGTCGCCTGGAGCCGACGTTGCAGCATCGGGAAGTCGTTGGACTGTTCTTTGCCGGCCAGATCAATGGAACCACCGGCTATGAGGAGGCGGCAGCGCAGGGGCTGGTGGCAGGATTCAATGCGGCCGCCGTTGCGCTTGGCCTGGCGGAGGCCCGGTTCGATCGGGGGACAAGCTATATCGGCGTGATGGTGGACGACCTTACGCTCCACGGTGTCAGCGAGCCTTAGCGGAT
>DASTOV010000115.1:0-6049 GCA_035720125.1 Sphingomicrobium sp.
CGGCATGGCATTGTCGGGCTGGTAGTCGGCCTGCCGCTCAACCTCGACGGCAGCGATAGTCCCCGCACCCAGTCAGTGCGCGCTTTCGCCCGCAACCTGGCGCCGCTAGCCCTGCCCATCCTGCTGTGGGACGAGCGGTGGTCGACGGTCGCGGTCGAGCGCACGATGATCGAGGCGGACATGAGCCGCGCCAAACGCGCGGCGAAGGTCGATGCCCACGCCGCCGCGCACATCCTGCAAGGCGCGATCGACGCGCTGGTCAATTTGCCGCGTCCAAGCTAGGGCGCGATTTTAATGCATCTACTGTCCATCGACGACCTGAGCGACGACCAGATCTCCGCCATCCTCGACGAGGGCGAGCGCTGGTTCGCCTATAACCGCGGTGCCCGGCGCAACGATCACCGGCTCGACGGGCTGACGATCGTCAACGCCTTCTTCGAAAATTCGACGCGGACCCTGCTCAGCTTCGAGATCGCCGCCAACCGGCTCGGCGCGCAGGTGGTGACGATGCAGGTCGAGCATAGCTCGATCAAGAAGGGCGAGACGCTGGAGGATACGGCGCGGACCCTGAACGCGATGCGGCCTGATGCGCTGGTCATCCGCCACGGGACCAGTGGTGCGCCGGCCAGCGTCGCCGCGATCATGGACTGCCCGGTGATCAATGCCGGCGACGGGATCGGCGAACATCCGACCCAGGCGCTGCTCGACGCGGCCACGATCCGCCAGCATTTCGGCCGGATCGATGGGCTGAAGGTCGCGATCTGCGGCGACCTGAAGCACAGCCGAGTTGCCCGCAGCAATGCCATGCTGCTGGAGCGGCTGGGCGCGCGGCTGCGGTTCGCCGCGCCGCCGTCACTGATGCCCGACGGCCTCGGCGGCGGCTCGATCGACGATGCCGTCGAAGGCGCCGACGTGGTGATGATGCTGCGTGTCCAGCGCGAACGGCTCGACGAAGACCTTGGAGACGCTCCGGGCGAATATCTTGCCCGCTACGGCCTGACCGAGGCGCGCTTCGCGACCGCGGCTCCCGAGGCAGTGATCATGCACCCCGGCCCCATCAATCGCGGCGTGGAAGTCGAGGGCGCGCTGGCCGACCACCCGACCCGCTCGCTGATCGTACGGCAGGTCGAAATGGGCGTGGCGGTCAGGATGGCCTGTCTCGACCTCTTGACCGCGGAACGGCTGAGCTAGGTATCAGCGCGACGCGAACTGAACCGGCGCGTCGCCCGAGACGGAGCGGACGAAGCAGTCGCGGCCCTGGCGCTTCAGCGAAGCGCACAGTCTGATGGCATCGCGTTCGCTGTCGAAGCCCTTGATCGCCAGGCGGTAGACGGTGCCATGGGCCCCGGCGAAACGGGCGGTTACCGGCGTGTAGTCCTTCAGCGAGGCATATTTGCCTGAAGCCCTGTTCCAGGCGACGGCGATCCGGTCCCGCGACGAATAGGCGCCAAGCTGGACCACCGCCTTGCTCTTGCCGGTGGCAGCTCGCGGCGCAGATGCCTTGCGCGCCTTCGGCATCGGATCCGACAAGCGGACCGCGGCAGGCGACAAGGCCGGCGCGGCATCGGCGAACCTGACGGGTTCGGGCTCGACCGCCGGGGGCGACGGCACAGCGACTTCGGCGGCCGCCACTGCAATGGGTTCGGGCGCCGGAGCGACGGCCGGCGGCAATTCTACCGTGGCCGAAGATGTCAGGACCGGCGATGCGTCAAGGGCCGGCTCCGGCTGGGCAACAGGCTGGGCCGCAGCTTCGCGGATCGCCTCTTCCTTGTTCAGCGCAAGGCGGATCGGCTGGCCGGGATCGGCCGCGACCGGCTGGATGCCGATGAGGGCAGCGACCTGATCCGACGCGCGTGCCGGCGTCGCCAGTGTCATCCACTGCTGGATGCGAGTATCCAGCTGGTCTGCCGGAACATCCTGGGCTGCCACTGTCCGTGCCTGGGTCCAGTCACCGGAGAAGGCATAGGCCAGCGCCAGGTTCTGGCGAGTGCGGGCATCGGCGCCCACTTCGCGCGCCACGGGCTCCAGCATCGCGACGGCGGCCTGCGGGTCCCCTGCGAGCGCCAGCGCAAGGCCGGCGTCCGACGGGTCGATCATGCCCTGCGATTCGGCGAGGAGCAGCTTTGCCTCGTCATTCTTGCCGAGCGCAATCTGGACGAGGGCAAGCTTCAGAACGACCTGCGGCTGGTTGGAATAGATGCTGAGGGCATCGCGGTAGGCCGCTTCGGCCGAGGCGAAGCGACCGGCGGCGAGATAGCAATTGCCAAGCAGCGCGCGGAAACCGGCGTCCTGCGGGCTGCGCTCGACGGCGCGCTCGGCCAGCGGAACAGCAGAATCGACGTCGTTGGAGGCCAGGGCGAGCTGCGCCTTGGTCGCGAGGCCGAGTTCACCGGAGTTGACGGCGCCGCCGAACATCGAGGCGCTCCGCAGGTTCGAGCCTGGGCCGGCGCAGGCGGTAGCAATCGCAACCAGCGAAACGGCGGTGAGTGCGGTTCCCAGACGGTTCGACTTGGACATTGCACTTCCTTCCCTATGGTCTGGCGCTTTAGGCGCTCTTTCGTGGCGCCCGCTCTGCCATCGATTCAAGCTCGGGCATGCCGTCCAGCAATTGATCGAGTGCATCCGTCACCAGTTGCTGGGCCGAGCGCCCGGCAACCGCGCAGGCCAGGCGCAGCTTGAGATGGCGCGACGGATCGAGGCGCAGCGTGAATGCCGCCTTGCCCTTGCTGCCAGGCTGGGCGCGCGGCTTGCGCTCACGTGCCGGCGCCGGTTCGGAGTTGCGGGCCGGAATGACGGCGACTGGCGCAGGCTCGGCAACGACCGGTGCGGCATCCTCCGCGTCCGGATCGTAAAGCTCGGCGGTTTCATCGACATATTCGCCGTTTTCGTCCTCGCCATCTTCGTCATGGTTGGCGAAGCGGTTCTCGATTTCAGCCTGCTGGTCGTGGACCGGCGACGCGATCGGCGTCAGCGCGGAAATCGGATTGCGGAGCGGCTGGTCGGGCAGTTCGTCGCCGAACGCATCATGATCTTCATCGCGGACCGGTGTAATCGCCGGCTTCGGAGGCTCGAAGCCCATGTCGTTCCAGCCGAGGTCTTCGAGACCTGCGCCAGTCTGCGCACCGAAGCCCTGGGGACGCATGGCCGGGCGGGCAGCGCCCTTGCGCGCCAACAGGCCCGAGGAGAGCGATGCAAATGCCTTGGGTTCTCCCATCGCGCTCACTCCTTACTGGCCCATTACGCGACGGCCGAAGCCACCGACTGGACGCGGGCTGGCAACACCGATGCCGGGCGCCTGGTTGGGCGCGGCAAAGACGGTGCGGCGGAAATTCTTTTCGAGCCGATCGGAAATATAATCCCACAGTTCGGTCACCTCGCGGGCCGAGCGGCCCTGCGGGTCGACCTCCATGACGGTGCGGCCGTCGATCATCGAGGCCGCGAAGTCGGTGCGATGGTGGAGGGTGACCGGAGCGACGGTGCCATGCTGCGACAGCGCGACCGCGGCCTCATAAGTGATTTTGGCCTTGGGCGTAGCCGCGTTGACGACGAAGATGAGGGGCTTGCCGGCCCGGTCGCAAAGATCGACTGTGGCGCCGACGGCACGAAGGTCGTGTGGGCTCGGACGGGTTGGAATGACGATCAGTTCGGCCACCGCGATGACCGACTGGATGGCCATGGTGATCGCCGGCGGCGTGTCGATCACGGCAAGTCGAAATCCCTGCTGGCGAAGCACTTCAAGATCCGATGCGAGTCGCGCAACAGTCGTCTGGGCAAACGCCGGCATGTCGTCTTGCCGTTCGTTCCACCAGTCGGCCAGCGAACCTTGCGGGTCGATGTCGATGAGACAGACGGGTCCGGCGCCCGCCAGCTGCGCTTGCACCGCAAGATGCCCGGACAGGGTCGTCTTGCCCGACCCGCCCTTCTGCGATGCCATTGCCAAAACGCGCATGAATTTCCCCTTGGCCGAGACGTCTGATTTGATGCCACCTGACAGCAAAGGCCCTAAAAACTGGTTAATGTCGGCCCGACCTTGTTCGGACTTCCCAAGGGCGGCTAGGGTTAAGGGACCACCGGATTGAGGCGCTTGAAATGCGTAACTTGTTGCTTGGCTTGATGATTGGCGTCGTCGCAATGCCCGTTCCCGCGCAATCGGTGCGGGCCGGGATTGAAGCGTGGCAGAAAGGTGACACGGCGGGTGCGGTCGCGATCTGGCGCCCGTTGGCGGAAAAAGGCGATGCCGATGCCGCATTCAACCTTGGCCAGGCCTATCGGCTCGGCCGGGGCGTTCCACTCGACCTCGCACAAGCGCAAAACTGGCTGGAGAGGGCGGCACGCAAGGGGCATGTCGACGCACAATCGACGCTGGGCCTGTTGCTGTTCCAGAACGGCAACCGCGTGAGCGCCATGCGCTGGCTGAACGGAGCCGCCGAGGCCGGTGAACCCAGGGCGCTGCTGATCGTCGGAACCGCGCTCTACAACGGTGACGGGATCGCGCGAGATCCCGTCAAGGCCTATGCCTATGTCAGCCGCGCAGCCGCCCAGGGGCTCGCCCCGGCAAAAGCGACCCTGGCCGACATGGATTCGGTCATGCCGCTTGAACAGCGCCAGCAGGGCGTAGCATTGGCCCAGGCGATGGTAGCTCGCCAGCAGTCGCCGGCAATGCCTGCCACTCCTGGCCCCAGGGCGGCGGCAACCAAGCCGGCGCCGCCCAAAACCGCCGAAACAAAGCCTGCTGCGGCCAAGCCCGACACCGCCCCGGCCAAGCCGGTGGTTGCCGCCAGCGGCCATTGGCGAATTCAGCTTGGCGCGTTCAGCCAACGCAAATCCGCCGAGGCTTTGTTCGCCAAGCTGTCGGGGAAGCTGGCGGGGCGGCAGGCCTATTATGTGCCAGCGGGCGCCGTGGTCCGCCTGCAGGCCGGCCCCTACGAAAGCCGCGGCGCGGCCTCGGCGGCCTGCGGCAAGCTGGCGCCCCAGCCCTGCTTCGCGGTCGAGGCAAAATAGCTAGGCCGCGACCCACCCGGAACGTGGAATGCCTTGCGCCCAGAGCAGCGCATCGAGCCCATGGTGGTCCAGCCGGGCGTCGGCCACCGCGGCCAGCGCGGGCTTGGCGCGATAGGCGATGCCCAGCCCTGCTTCCTCAACCATCGGTATGTCGTTGGCGCCGTCGCCGATCGCCAAGGTTTCCCCGACCGCCAGGCCGAGCCGGTCGCGCGCCTCGGCAAGCACATCATGCTTGCGTCTGGAGTCGACGATCCTGCCCTCGGTAATCCCGGTTAGCCTGCCGTCCTGGACGCCCAGGACATTGGCCTCGAACCGCTCGAATCCGATTTCCTCGGCTATCGGAGCCACGAACGCGGTGAAGCCGCCGGAGACCAAGATCGTCTCGGCGCCCCTCGCCCGCATCGTCCGGACCAGGGTTGAGGCACCCGGATTGGGCCGGATCCGCTCGGCAAGGCACGTATCGATGACCGACTCTTCCAATCCGCGCAGCAGCCCGACCCGCTCCTTCAACGCGCCGGCAAAGTCGAGTTCGCCGTGCATTGCACGCTCGGTGATATCGGCGACCTTCGGCTTGACCCCGGCATAGTCCGCCAACTCATCGATGCATTCCTGCCCGATCATGGTTGAATCCATGTCGGCGACCAGCAGGCGTTTTTCCCTTGGTCCCGGCAGATGGGGAACGATGTCGATGCCTTCCCAGCCCTCATAGGCATGGCGAATGGCAAGCGGCTTGCCATCAAATTCAATGTCCGCTGCTTCGCCAGGGTCGATCCAGCGAAGGAATCGCGCGGTCGGCATCCGCGCCAACGCCGCGGCCAGCAGTCTTTCGTCGAGCCGTCCGGCTGCTATCAGCGTGGCGATGGTCAATACGAAGCCTCCTGTCGCCCTCATTGCCGGTCCGACGGCAAGCGGCAAGTCAGCGCTGGCGCTGGCGCTGGCGGTGCGCACCAGCGGCGCGATCATCAATGCCGATAGCGCGCAAGTCTATCGCGACCTGCCGATCCTGTCGGCCGCACCGTCGGCGGAGGATCGGTCGCGGGCAGAGCAT
>DASTOV010000116.1:0-6640 GCA_035720125.1 Sphingomicrobium sp.
AAGGAACAGCAAGAATGTCATCGGGCTATCGGGTCGCCGTGGTTGGCGCGACCGGCAATGTCGGACGTGAGATCCTCAATATCCTCGCCGAGCGGCAGTTCCCGCTGGCCGAGGTGGCTGCCATCGCCAGCCCGCGCTCAACCGGCGACATCATCGATTTCGGTGACTCGGGCCAGGAGCTGAAGGTCCGGAACCTCGAGCATTTCGACTTCGAGGGCTGGGATATCGCGCTGTTCGCAGCGGGATCGGAAATCTCGAAGGTCCATGTGCCGCGTGCGGCCCAGGCCGGCTGCACGGTAATCGACAATAGCTCGCTCTATCGGATGGACCCGGACGTTCCGCTGATCGTGCCGGAGGTGAATGCGCACGCCATCGATGGATATCGAGCCAAGAACATCATCGCCAACCCCAATTGCTCGACCATGCAGATGGTGGTGGCCTTAAAGCCGCTCCATGACGCCGCGACAATCAAGCGCGTGGTCGTTGCCACCTACCAGTCCGTATCGGGCGCCGGCAAGGCGGGGATGGACGAGCTGTTCGAGCAGAGCCGCAACATCTTCGTCGGCGACGCCAACGAGCCGGTGAAGTTCACCAAGCAGATTGCGTTCAACGTCATCCCGCACATCGACAGCTTCCTCGACGACGGGTCGACCAAGGAAGAATGGAAAATGGTGGTCGAGACCAAGAAGATCCTCGACCCCGCGATCAAGGTCAGCGCGACCTGCGTCAGGGTGCCAGTGTTCGTCGGTCATTCCGAAGCGGTGAACATCGAGTTCGAAAATGCGATCTCCGCCGAAGAGGCCCAGGCCATCCTGCGCGAGGCACCGGGCGTAATGCTGGTCGATAAGCGCGAGGACGGCGGCTATGTGACGCCGGTCGAGTGCGTCGGCGAATATGCCACCTATGTTTCCCGTGTCCGCGACGACCCGACCGTCGAGCACGGCCTGTCGATTTGGGTCGTCAGCGACAATTTGCGCAAGGGCGCGGCATTGAACGCCGTCCAGATCGCTGAACTGCTTGGCCGCCGCCATTTGCAAAAGGCGGCCTAGTTCCCCTGCGTAGGCAGGGGCCCAGTCCGCTGCCGATGGCAGCGCCAATTTTCGCTGGGGTTGAGCGCTGCGCGCGACTAGGCTCCTGCCTTCGCAGGAGAACAGTCGATGTCCACAACCCTTACTGGCGGCTGCGCCTGCGGGAAGGTGCGCTTCAAAGCGGTTGTGAAGCCGCAAGAGGCCTATCTGTGCCATTGCCGCATGTGCCAGCGTACGACCGGTTCCATCTCAATCGCCTTCGTCAATGCGAAGCTGACCGACGTCGAATGGGAGGGCGAGCCCGACTGGTATGACAGTTCGCCGATCGCTCGCCGGCCATTTTGCGCGACATGCGGTACTTCGCTCGGTTTCGTGTTTCGCGAGGATGCCGAGAAAATGGACCTGACGGTCGCGGCCTTCGACGACCCAACGCCGTTCAAGCCCACGCATCATTTCGCCGTCGAGAGCATGCATCGGGCCTGGATCAATACCGAAGGCCTGCCGGAATATCGCAGCGATGAACACCAGCTGCTCGTCGACAAATGGGTCGCGGCGACAGGCAGGATGCCGGATTGATGGACGTCGCTACCCACCATTGGACCGCGTCGGACGGGATCTCGCTCGCGTGGCGTGAAGTGGGGGAGGGCAGGCCGGTGATCCTGCTCCACGGACTCTTTTCCGACGGTCACATGAACTGGATCAAGTTCGGTCACGCGGACCGCATCGCGGCGGCGGGTCTTCGCGTGATCATGCCCGACCTTCGCGCCCATGGCCTCAGCGGCAAGCCGCACGAACAGGTGCATTATCCGCAGATGGTGCTGGTCCGCGACCTCAGGGAACTGATCGAGTACCTCGGGCTCGCGGATTTCGATCTCGGCGGATTCTCGCTCGGCGCGCGGACGACGATCGAGGCGGTGGTCGGCGGCTTAAGGCCGCGCCGCACGATCCTTTCGGGGACCGGGCTGGACGTCCTCACCAACTGGGAAAAGCGCAGCCATTTCTACACCAGCGCGATCGACAAGTTCGGCCAGGTCAGCCACGGCGATCCGCATTGGTACGCCGTTCAGTTCATGAAGACGATGAAGGTCGATCGCGAGGCAGCGCGCCTTCTGCTGGGCACGATGCGCGACCGCGAGGACAAGCATGGCCTGATCGACGCCTTCACCATGCCGACGCTTGTCGTGTGCGGAGACCAGGACGATGACAATGGCTCCGCGCCTGAACTGGCCGCGATCCTGCCCGACGCCGACTACGTCGAGATTCCGGGAACGCATATGAGCTCGATCACCAAGCCCGCATTGGGCGAGGAAATTGCGAGGTTTCTGTCAGTTTGACACCCCGCATAATGCGCTCGGCCCGCGGCCTGCCGACCTGGCGAACGACAGACACGGCTTGACGAAGGGGGCTGGCAGGCTCCAGTTCTGTCATTACGCGACAAAAGAATGAATTCAGGGACGAGGACGCCTAATGATGAAATTTGCTGCTTCCGTATCGCTTGCCGCCCTGGCCCTGGCCGGATGCGCAACCACCCCGCCGGCCCAGATGGCCGCCGCTGCGCCGGCCGAAGCGCCCGTTGCTGCTCCTGCCGCGCTGACCGCCGAGGACGCTCGCGCCTTCATTGCAGCAGTCGAGAAGGACCTGTTCGATTTCAGCGTGATCGGCGGCAGGGCCGCCTGGGTCAATGCGACTTATATCAACGACGATACCGACGCGCTGGCCGCCTATTTCGGCACGATCGGCACCGAAAAGGGCGTCAAATATGCGACCGAGGCGGCCAAATATGCCCAGGTTCCGGGACTGGACTTCGACACGGCGCGCAAGCTCAATATTCTGCGCGGCGGGCTGGTGCTGCCGGCCCCGCAGACGCCGGGTGCCGCAGCGGAGCTGAACGAAATCGCCACCCGGCTGCAGTCGACATATGGCAAAGGCCGGGCTCGACATAAGGGCAAGGAAATCACCGGCGACGATGCGGAGGCGCTGATGGGCACGCTTCGCAGTCCGTCCGAACTCGCCGAAATCTGGCAGAGCTGGCATGAGAATGTCGGCCGCCCGATGCGCGGCGATTATCAGCGGCTGGTGCAGCTCGCCAACGCCGGCGCCAAGGACCTCGGCTATCCCGATACCGGCGCGATGTGGCGGTCAAACTATGACATGACGCCGGAGGAATTCTCTGCAATGTACGACCGGCTGTGGGCCGAGACCAAGCCGCTCTACGACCAGCTCCACTGCTACACCCGGACCAAGCTTAATCAGAAATATGGCGAGCAGGTGCAGGCGGCGACCGGCCCGATCCGCGCCGACCTGCTCGGCAACATGTGGGCGCAGGAATGGGGCAATATCTATGACGTGGTCGCGCCGAAGGGCTCGGGCGACGTCGGCTATGACGTTGGCGAACTGCTGGAAGCCAGGAAGAAGAGCCCCGTCGACATGGTGAAGATCGGCGAGGGCTTCTATTCCTCGCTGGGCCTGGCGCCGCTCCCCGCGAGCTTCTGGGAGCGCAGCCAGATCACCCGCCCGCGCGACCGTGAAGTGGTTTGCCATGCATCGGCCTGGGACATCGACAACAAGGACGATTTGCGCATCAAGATGTGCACCAAGGTCAACGGCGATGATTTCGTCACCATCCACCATGAGCTGGGCCACAACTATTACCAGCGGGCCTACAACCAACAGCCATATCTCTACCTGAATGGCGCCAATGACGGCTTCCACGAGGCGATCGGTGATTTCATCGCCCTGTCGATCACGCCGGAATATCTGGTGCAGATCGGGCTGCTCGACCGAGCCAAGGTGCCGTCAGCCGACAAGGATACGGGGCTGCTGCTCCGCCAGGCGATGGACAAGGTCGCCTTCCTGCCATTCGGCCTGCTGGTCGACAAATGGCGCTGGGGCGTGTTCGACGGGTCGATCACCCCGGCCAACTACAACCAGGCGTGGGTCGACCTGAAGCGCCAGTATCAGGGCATCACCCCGCCAGTAGGGCGCAGCGAAACCGACTTCGACCCCGGAGCCAAGTTCCACATTCCGGGCAATACGCCATATGCCCGCTATTTCCTGGCGCGGATCCTGCAGTTCCAATTCTACAAGGCGGCCTGCGACATGGCGGGCTGGCAAGGGCCGCTGCATCGCTGCAGCTTCTATGGCAACAAGGAGGTTGGCCAGCGGCTCAACCAGATGATGGCAATGGGCGCGTCAAAGCCCTGGCCGGATGCGCTGCAGGCGTTCACCGGCACTCGCGAAATGTCGGCCAAGCCAATGCTGGAATATTTCGCGCCGCTGCAATCCTGGCTGGAAGAGCAGAACCGCGGCAAGCAATGCGGCTGGTAGGTTAGGGGAAAGGAGGGGAGCGGAAATAATATCCGCTCCCCCTTTTTGCCGCTTAGCCGGGGACCGCCATGCCGGACTTGATGTCCTGCTGCGCGATTGGGCCGCGCGGGCCCTTCGACTTCTTGCCGGTTTCCTTCAGTGTCAGCGCTTCCTCGGCGAAATCTTCCTGGGCGGCTTCGGAGCGGCCCATCCGCTCGGCCTTAAGCTCGCTCAGCCAATCCATTCCGCTGCTAAGCGTGTCGCGAACCTGGCCGCGCCTGGTCCACAAGAAGGCACCTGCAGCGGCGAGGCCGGCGGCGCCGGCGACGACCGCGGCGCTGGTGCCCGGCCGATCGCGGACCGAGTCAAAAAAGCCATTGCCGCTGAAGCGGCCCTGCGAATCTCTCTTCGTTTTGGGCATTTACGCCTCCTTCACTGGCCCCCTGGGCAACAACGCGCGACGTTGAGGCGCGTTGCTGCCGGAAGCCGAGCGGAGGGAATTTAGAGTTGGCCGAGCATCGTTTCGGCGCTGGAAGCCGAATATTCGCCCGGCGCCTCGACGTTGAGCTGCTCGACGACGCCGTCGTTGATGATCGCCGAGTAGCGCTGGCTGCGCCTGCCCATGCCGAACTTCGACGCGTCCATGGTGAGGCCAAGCGCTTCGGCGAACTCGCCGTTGCCGTCGGCCAGCATGGTGATCTCCGTCGAACCTTGGTCGCGGTTCCAGGCGCCCATGACAAAGGCGTCGTTGACGCTTGTGCCGATGATCTCGTCGATGCCCTTGCCTTTAAGTTCGGCCGCCTTCTCGACGTAGGAAGGAAGGTGCCGCGCGGAGCAGGTCGGCGTGTAGGCGCCGGGTACGGCAAACAGGGCTACGCGCTTGCCCGCGAAATAATCGCCGCTCCTGACGGGGATGGGACCCTCCGGCGTTGCGAGCGTCAATTGTACGTCGGGAATGCGGTCGCCAGCCTGGATGGCCATCACTTATCTCCTTTAATGGTTCGGCCTGGGACATAGGCAGGCCCAGCGACGGTCACAAGGCTTGCAGCCAATCCGACCCAGGCGCATTCTGGACTTCATGGAAAGCCCGCGCTTCCTGTCCGGCAAGCTGCTGCTGGCCATGCCCGGCATTGGCGACCCGCGCTTTGAACGCGCCGTGATCGTGATGTGCGTTCACGATGAGAATGGAGCCGTGGGCATCGGCATCGGACACCAGCGCGCCGGCATCGGCGTCCGAGGCCTGCTGGATCAGTTGGGGCTTGATCCGGGAGATATTCCCGACGGTCCCGTCATGCACGGCGGACCGGTCGAGCCGGGCAGGGGTTTCGTGCTTCACAGCGACGATTGGGGCGGCCAGGACACGATCAAGGTTGTTGGCCTGGGCTCCCTGACCGGCACCATCGACGTCCTGAAGGCGATCGCGGAGGGAAAGGGCCCCAGCCGCTACCTGGTGGCGCTTGGCTATGCCGGCTGGGGCGAGGGGCAGCTCGATGACGAGATGGCCCGGCCAGGCTGGTTTGCCGCCGAAGGCCGGCAGGAAATATTGTTTGAAACGCCAACCGCGGAGCGGTGGGAGGCGACGTTCAAGGCGGAGGGAATCGACCCCAGGCTGCTTGATGCCGGCGGGGGCGCCGCCTGAAGTTTGCTTTTGCATGTCTCGCTGGCTAGGGGCCGCTCAAACCGTTTCATTGGAGACCCAAGCGTGGCCACCGCCGACACCCTGACCCGCGACTATATTGTCAAGAACATCAGCCTTGCTGATTTCGGCCGCAAGGAAATTGAAATCGCCGAGACCGAGATGCCGGGCCTGATGGCGCTGCGGAAGGAGTATGGCACGTCGAAGCCGCTGAAGGGCGCGCGGATCACCGGTTCGCTGCACATGACGATCCAGACCGCGGTCCTGATCGAGACGCTGACCGCGCTGGGCGCCGAAGTCCGCTGGGCCTCGTGCAACATTTTCTCGACGCAGGATCATGCCGCCGCCGCCATCGCCGCGTCCGGTGTGCCGGTCTTCGCCGTGAAGGGCGAAACGCTTGAGGAATATTGGGATTATGCCGCCCGCATCTTCGACTGGGGCCAGGACTCGACCTGCAACATGATCCTCGATGACGGCGGCGATGCTACCATGTTCGCGTTGTGGGGAGCGCGAGTGGAGGCGGGCGAGACCCTGTTCACGCCGCAGAATGAGGAAGAGGAAATCTTCGTCGCCACCCTGAAGAAATTCCTGGCAGCGCGCCCTGGCTACCTCACCAAGACGGTTGAGGCGATCAAGGGCGTCAGCGAGGAGACCACCACGGGCGTCCACC
>DASTOV010000117.1:0-21741 GCA_035720125.1 Sphingomicrobium sp.
ACCGCCGCTCGAGCTGCGCCGCGCCATGGACGGTTGGCGGGTACGAATGAGCGACGATACCCATTTCTACATTGATGGCGGATCGGGCGAGATCGTCGCAAAGCGCACCAGCTGGTGGCGATTTTACGACTTCATGTGGGGCCTGCACATCATGGACCTGCAGTTCCGCGAAGACACCAGCAACCCTTGGGTCGTGAGCTTTGCCGTCCTGTCGCTGGGAATGGTGCTGCTCGCCTTCATCCTGCTGCCGATGACCATCCGCCGCAGGAACGGCAACAACGGCAACGGCAACGGCAACGGCGGGCGATCAGCTCCAGCCAACTAGCCGGACGAGCCAGCCGCGGTCGTCGGGTGACACCCGCTGCGCGCCGACGAGCGGCGGGCAATCGAGGCAGCGGACCTGGATCGTCGGACCGTTGAGGATTGATCGGACTTCCGCGATGGCGCGGGCGAGCAGCGTTTCGGGCGCAGGTGCCAGCGAAGCCAGGGCGTCGGCCGGAACCTCTTCCGTCTCTTCCTGGCTGGCGAAGGCCTCCCACAGCGTGTCGGCGAAGCCAGGCTCCCGCTCAAGGTAGGTCAATCCCCGCTCGCCCTCGCCAAGCTTGGCCAGCTCGGCGGCCTTGGCGATCGCCTCGTCCATGCCGCCGAAGCCGTCGACCAGGCCGAGCTGGCGGGCGGTGCCGCCGTCCCAGACGCGGCCCTGGGCGATCCGATCGATCTCTGCGGGACTTTTCCGTCTCGCCTGGGCGACGATGCCAAGAAACTTGCGATAGACTTGATCGACGCCCGCCTGGATCAGCACGTCCGCTGCTTCCGACGGCCCATTCAGCAAATCGGGTTCGCCCGACAGGGGAGTGGTCTTGATGCCATCGGCGCCGACCCCGAGCTTTGCGAGCGAACCTTCGAAGCTGGGCAGGACTCCGAACACGCCGATCGAACCGGTAATCGTCGACGGCTCGGCGAAAATATAGTCGCCGGGCGTTGCGACCCAGTAGCCGCCCGACGCGGCGACATTGCCCATCGATACGACGACCGGAATCTTCCTGGCCTTCGCCGCCAGCAGCGCCTGCCGGATCTGCTCGGATGCGAGCGCGGACCCGCCCGGACTCTCGACGCGGACGACCAGCGCCTTGATCTTCTTTTCGGCGATGCCTTCTTCTATTGCGCGGGCGATGGTCTCGCCACCGGCTCGGCCCGGGCCGGCCTTGCCGTCGACAATCTCCCCGGCGATGGTGACGACCCCGATTGGGCCCTCGGTGCGATCGACTGCCTGCTCCTCATAGGCGGCCAGCTTGATCCGCTGATAGAGGTGCGGGCCATCGTCGTCCTTGCCGCCCAGCTCGGCCAGCCGTGCTTCGAAATCGCGCCGTTCGCCGATACGGTCGATGAGCTTCAGGTCGAGCGCGGCTTTGGCTAGGTCGCCGTTCGCCGCCCGGGTGACGGCAATCGGATCGGCCAGGAAACGCGCCAGCCCGGGAGCTGCCGCGGGTCGGCCGCGAGCCACGTCCTCGCGCCATGTTTCCAGCAGCGCGTCGCCGAGCGCCTGGGCATTTTCCCGCGCTTCCGGCGACATGTCGTTGCGCGTGTAGGGCTCGACCGCGGACTTGTAGCTGCCCGCGCGATAGACGTTGGCGGCCACGCCGAGCTTGTCGAGCAGCCCCTTGAAATAAAGATTGCTGCCGCCCGGCCCGGCGACAACGACGGCGCCCATCGCGGGCATCCAGATTTCCGAGGCATGGGCGGCGATCTGGTAGCGGTCGGACGTGTATCCGGTGGCGAATGCGATGACCTTCTTGGACTTCTTGACCTCGCGGATCTTCTCACCCAGTGCTGCGATCGCCGGCTGTCCGCCGCCCAGGAACCCGTCGAGGTCGATGGCGATTGCCTTGACCCGGCTGTCGTCTTCGGCGGCGTCGAGCGCCGCGATCAGGTCGCGCAGCTCAAATTCCCGGGTGATGCTGCTTGTGCCGGCAAGCGCGGCCAGAGGGTCCGGGCGCGACGCCTGTTCGACCAGCACGCCGTCGAGGTCCATCGCCAGCACGCCATCATGGATCGCCGTCGGGCGGGCCGACAGGCCGGCGTAGAGCAGGCCGAAGAACATCAGCATGAACAGCAGGACGAGGGCATCCTTGATGCCCACCAGCAATTTCCAGACCGCACTTGCGAACCGCATCAAATTCTCCTTCGGCCTGACGCGTAGAGCAGAAATAGGGAGCCGCCCAAGGATTTTCGATGAACCTCACTCCTCCCCATGCCTGCGGCACAGGGAGGAGCGGATGGCTGGCGCACCCCGCCCGACCTGCTAATTCGCCTGTATGAATCGCGCGCCTGTTTCAGTCGTCACGTCCGCCTGGCGCGCCGAGCTTCGGGCGACCCTCGGTCTTGCCTGGCCGTTGATCCTGTCGAACCTCACCATGGCCGCGATCCAGGCGACGGACGTCGTGCTGATGGGCTGGCTCGGGGCGCGGCCGCTCGCCGCCGCGGCGCTCGGCCTCAACCTGACCTTCGCCTTCAGCCTGATATGCCTCGGCCTTGTGACCGCCTCCTCGCCGATGATGGCGACCGCGCTCGGGGCCAGGCTGCGCTCGGTGCAGCAGGTGCGGCGGACGTTTCGCCAGTCCTTCTGGATGGTCGCGACGGTGACGATCCCGGTCTGGCTCATCCTTTGGAACAGCGAGCCGGTGATCCTGACGCTGGGGCAGGAACCGGCGCTGGCGCGCGACGCCCAGCTGTTCCTCCGCGGCTACATGTGGTCGATGCTGCCCTTTCTGCTGTTCCAGGCCATGCGCAACTTCGTCGCGGCCCTGGAGCGGCCCGGGTGGGTGCTGGTGATCAGCCTGGGTGCCATCCCGCTCAACGCCCTGCTCGGTTACGCCCTGATCTTCGGCCGCTTCGGTCTTCCGGAATGGGGGATATTCGGAGGCGGGCTGGCAAGTTCCATCGTCTGGGCCTTGCAGGCCCTGCTGCTTGCCCTGGTGATCGTCTCCGATCGGCAGTTTGGCCGCTTCCACCTGTTCGGCCGATTCTGGCGGCCGGACTGGCCACGCTACCGCAAGCTGTGGCAGCTCGGCTTTCCCATCGGCCTCGCCATGGGGTTCGAGGGCGGGGTGTTCAGCGCTGCTGCCTATCTCATGGGCCTGATCGACGCGGAAAGCGTCGCCGCCCACGCCGTCGCGCTGCAGATCGCGGCGCTGTCCTTCATGGTGCCTTGGGGCCTCAGCCAGGCGGCAACCGTCCGGGTCGGCAAATGTCTTGGCGAAGGCGACATGGCGGGCATTGCCCGCGCGGGCTGGACTGCCTGGGTGCTGGGCGTCGGCTTCATGGGCCTGATGGCGATCCTCATCTGGTCGTTCCCGCGCGATCTGATCACCATTTTCCTCGACGATACGCCGGAAAATGCCAGGGTCATCGGCTTGGGCGTATCCTTCCTCGCCATCGCCGCCATCTTTCAGGTGGCCGACGGGGCGCAGGTGGTCGGGGCGGGCATGCTGCGCGGCCTGCACGACACGCGGGTGCCGATGATCTTCACCTTCATTGGCTATTGGGCGATCGGCATCGGCATCGGCACCTGGCTTGCGTTCCGGCAGGACTGGCAAGGCGAGGGTATCTGGGCGGGGCTGGCCATCGGGCTGATCATTGTCGCGGTGCTGATGATCTGGCGCTGGAGCGGGCGGGAGGCGCACGGGCTGACGCGGGCCTGACCGGCAATCGGCACGGCGGGCGCACCAGTGGTGTCACCGCCGCCAATCGCACCTTCCTGATGCCCGACGAGCGGGGCAGCATCGTCGGCCTGTTCGACAATGGCGTCGCCAGAATTACGGTGACAGTTTACTAAATGCATTAATTCCTCCCGCCTGCTGGCCGATTGCATTTTCCCATCTGCTCGCCAGGCAGGCCCTGCTCGGTCGGGAGGTATGATGGCTCGCCTTGCTCGTTTGGTAATCCCGGCATCCCCGATCACGTCACCCAGCGCGGCAACCGCCGCACGGGCCGGCCGCTCGGCGACAGCGAGTGGATCGAGCGGCTTGAGCAGGCTACGGGTCGAACCTTGGCACCGCGCAAGCGAGGGCCAAAGCCGAGGACGGAAGTAGTTTCGTGCATTTAGTAAACTGTCACCGTAATCCGACCGTAATCCGTAATCCGGGGGCAAGCCTTGCAGAGTGGTATGCCGCTGATGCACCCCGACCGAGGGGATGTACGTAATGGCCATGAAATCTCTGGAAACTCGCTACCGAACGACGCCCATCATCTTGGTGACCTTATTATTTTTCGTAAATTCCGCATGGCTTTATTTTGCTCCTGCTACGCGAGGCAGGATGGCTGGCGTCTTTCGGACGGAAGATGGTTTGACGTTTCTCGGCGTGATAGCCTTTGCAGTATCTCTGGTGCTATTTTTGCTGGCGCTGATTTACGCACTGCGTGCGATCCTAGGCCTGCCTGCCCTGAAGAGCGATGGGAAAACGCTCTTTATCTATCTGATCCCGTTTAGGCGGATTCCACTATTGGCGATCGATCACATTGTTCTAAGATCGGACGATGTAGAAATCTACGATCAAAGCAATAAGAAACTAAAGATCAATACTCGGTTGGCTAGGGACCCTGAAGAGTTCTTCAGGGGCACAGGGCTCCTTGAATCGTAGAATTACGGTGACAGGAATTACGGTGACAGTGCACTTAATTCCGTGTCGCCGCTCCTTACGAAGGCACCAGCACGCTGGCCTCGAAGCGGCTGCTCCTCAACGCCTATGACAGTCGCGGCCTCATTGACACGATGGAGCGGGCGGGAGGCGCACGGGCTGGCCCGCAGGGGTCTGCGCGGGCCTATCGCCGATCCGGCCAGATGATGTCGGCCCGCCTGTCCTGGAACACGAAGAACTCGCAGGGCTCTTCGCTGACGCACTTGTCGATGTGCATTTCGCCGCCCGCCTGCCGGACGTAGGACCCGGCAGGCAGGCGCTTGTCGCGGCCCTCGCCGTTCGGGCCTTCATGAATCATCGCGCCCCTGATCACGATCCCGTGGAATTCGCCGCTATGGGCGTGGAGGCCCGAATCGAAGCCTGGTGGAAGGCGCAGCATCGCCCCGGCGCCGCCATCCACCTGTCGGTCTCCCCAAAGCTCGCTGATCATCGTCGCCAGCTCCGGCGTCTGCTGCCGCCAGCTCATTTCGTCGGCGGCAATTCGCAGGCTGGGCGACGCCTTGGGACCATCCTGGGCGACCAGCGCGGCGGGCGCCGCCAGGCCTGCCGCCAACGCCGCCATTGCCAGGCGCGCGCCTGCCTTCATGGCTTTGCCTCGGGACGGAAATGGGTTTCGTAGGGTTCCTTGTTGAACAGGAAGATGATGCAGGGCTCCGCCGAGACGCAGGCATCTCCGTGCCACTGGGCCTTGACCTGGGTCCAATGCGCGCCGCGTTCCAGCCGGATGTCCTTGCCTTCGCCGGTGGAAGGCACCCAATGTTCCCAGGTGCCTTGCACAACCACCGCCCAATAATCGGCCGTGTGCGAATGCAACGGCGCCCGAAACCCCGGCGGCGTGCGCAACAGCGTGCCCGCTTCGCCGTCGGCGCGCTTGCCCCAGAGCGGCCCAAGCTCGACGGGAGCACCGGGATCGGAAGACCAGGCTATGCGATCGGCCGGCAAATAATGGTTGCCCGGCGTCGCGCCGTTGGCGGCAGCCGCCAATGAAATCGCCGTCATCGTGCAGATTGATCTTATGCTGTATTTCATGAACATTATCCTCTCATCGATACATAATGTCCTCCATTACTTTATCAATTGCCTTGAATTGGCTCAGTATTTGATTCGAAATTGGTCTGAACATGACGTGATGGGCGGGGTGCGGGAAGGCGCGCCGCCGGCGCAGGGAAAAATTCTCAAGCCTGGGGGTGTTGACGTGTAGGAACCCCCGACCCATATGCGCGCCATCGCTGGCACTCTCATCGTGGGAGTGCCAGCCGACTCATGTTTACTGACGCAACATAAGGGGTTCCAGACCTATGTCTTTCAGGCCGCTTCATGACCGTGTCCTCGTCCGCCGTGTCGAGGCCGAGGAGAAGACCGCCGGCGGGATCATCATTCCCGACACCGCCAAGGAAAAGCCGCAGGAGGGCGAAGTCGTCGCCACCGGCACCGGCGCCCGCGCCGACGACGGCAAGGTGACGCCGCTCGACGTCAAGGCCGGCGATCGCATCCTGTTCGGCAAATGGTCCGGCACCGAGGTGAAGATCGGTGGCGAAGACCTGATCATCATGAAGGAAAGCGACATCCTGGGGATTGTCGGCTGACCTTAAGGTCACAGCGGACAGCCAAAAAGGCGCCGCACCTTGAGACTTTTGAGACTTTAAGAACGAAAGGGTAGCCACATGGCAGCCAAGGACGTGAAATTCTCGCGCGACGCTCGCGAGCGGATTCTGAAGGGCGTCGACATCCTCGCCGATGCCGTCAAGGTGACCTTGGGCCCCAAGGGCCGCAACGTCGTCCTCGACAAGAGCTTCGGCGCACCGCGCATCACCAAGGACGGCGTCACCGTCGCCAAGGAAATCGAGCTCAAGGACAAGTTCGAGAACATGGGCGCGCAAATGCTGCGCGAGGTCGCCTCGAAGACCAACGACATTGCCGGCGACGGCACCACCACGGCGACGGTGCTGGCGCAGGCGATCGTCCGCGAAGGCATGAAGTCGGTTGCGGCCGGCATGAACCCGATGGACCTGAAGCGCGGCATCGACGTCGCCGTCGCCAAGGTCGTCGATGACCTCAAGGCCCGCTCAAAGCCGGTTTCGGGCTCGAACGAGATCAGCCAGGTCGGCGTGATCTCGGCCAACGGCGACACCGTCGTCGGCGAAAAGATCGCCGAGGCGATGGAAAAGGTCGGCAAGGAAGGCGTGATCACCGTCGAGGAGGCCAAGGGCCTCGAGTTCGAGCTCGACGTGGTCGAAGGCATGCAGTTCGATCGCGGCTATCTCTCGCCCTACTTCATCACCAACCCGGAAAAGATGCAGGTCGAACTGGCTGACCCCTACATCCTGATCCACGAGAAGAAGCTCAGCAACCTGCAGGCGATGCTTCCGATCCTGGAAGCGGTGGTCCAGTCCGGCCGTCCGCTGCTGATCATCGCCGAGGACATCGAGGGCGAGGCGCTGGCCACGCTGGTGGTCAACAAGCTGCGCGGCGGCCTCAAGGTCGCGGCGGTCAAGGCGCCGGGCTTCGGCGATCGCCGCAAGGCGATGCTCGAGGACATCGCCATCCTGACCGGCGGGGAGATGATCAGCGAGGATCTCGGCATCAAGCTGGAAAATGTCACGGTCGGCATGCTCGGCACCGCCAAGCGCATCACCATCGACAAGGACAACACCACGATCGTCGATGGTGCCGGCACGCCTGAGGCGATCAAGGCCCGCACCGAGGCGATCCGCCAGCAGATCGACAACACCACCAGCGACTATGACCGCGAGAAGCTGCAGGAGCGGCTTGCCAAGCTCGCCGGCGGCGTCGCCGTGATCAAGGTCGGTGGTGCGTCCGAGATCGAGGTCAAGGAGCGCAAGGACCGCGTCGACGACGCGCTCCACGCGACCCGCGCGGCCGTCGAAGAGGGCATCGTCCCCGGCGGCGGCACTGCGCTGCTCTACGCCACCAAGGCGCTCGACGGGCTCAATGGCGTCAACGACGACCAGACCCGCGGCATCGACATCGTCCGCAAGGCGCTGCAGGCCCCGGTCCGCCAGATCGCCCAGAACGCGGGCCATGACGGCGCGGTCATTTCGGGCAAGCTGCTGGAAGGCAATGACGAAACGCTCGGCTTCAACGCCCAGACCGAGGTTTACGAAAACCTCGTCTCGGCCGGCGTGATCGACCCGACCAAGGTCGTCCGCACCGCGCTCCAGGACGCGGCGTCGGTCGCGGGCCTGCTGATCACCACCGAGGCTGCGGTCAGTGAAATGCCCGATGACAAGCCGGCGATGCCAATGGGCGGCGGCATGGGCGGCATGGGCGGCATGGACTTCTAAGCCCGAAGCGGCCGGGATTAGGCTTGCCTAATCCCGGACTCGCTGAGGGCCGGCCAGCCGGGCGGCAAAGCCGAGCCGATCTGACGGCCCGATGCGGCCCTTAATCCGAATTGGCAGGGGCGGAGTCTTCGGGCACCGCCCCTTCTTCGTTGGCCAGTCGATCCAGCATCGCCTCCGCCTCGTCCAGCTGCGCATTTTCGGCAGCGGTCGGCGGAGTCGGTTCCTCCCCGCGCTGGCAGGCGGCGAGCAGGAGGAGGACCAAAGCCGGGAGAAGGATTTTCATTTCGATCGAGGTACCACGTCGATCGAACAAACAAAAAGGGCCGCCCGGCATGCCGGACGGCCCCTCTATTTGTTGAGCGCGCGGCTTACTGAGCAGCGTTCTCGGCAGCTTCGCCAGCGGCATCAGCGGCGTTCTCAACCGCTTCACCAGCGTTCTCGACGGCATTGCCGGCAGCGTCGAGCGCGTTGTCGACGGTGGCTTCAGCAGCGTTGACGTCCTCTTCGACGGCATTCTCGACCGCAACGTTCTCAACGGCTTCCTCGGTCTTCGATTCGCACGCGGCAAGGCCGAGCGCGAGGACCGCAACGGTCAGTGCAACCTTCTTCATGATCGTTCCATTCCTTGCTTATGGGGACCTGCCCCTTGCGGGAACCGGTCCGGGCTCGACCCCACGCAATGCGTCAGGCCAGCGGTCGGAAATATTGATGTTTCTCGTTTCACGCAATCGTCATTTGTTGCGGTGGCAAAAGATTCGGTGTCGGCTTGTCGGAGATTGACGGATATAAAGACTTCTTTATATCCTTAAGAGGTGACACGGGACCTCAAGCTCGCCGCGCTTTTCCAGGCGCTGGCCGACCCGACGCGGCTGCGCATTCTCGCGTTGCTGCGAGCTATGGAGCTGTCGGTTGGCGAACTGGCCCAACTTCTCGGGCAGAGCCAGCCGCGGGTGTCGCGCCACGTCCGTATCCTGTCCGATTCGGGCCTCGTCGGCCGTCGCAAGGAAGGCAGCTGGGTCTATTTGCAGCTGGCAGAGGCGGAACGCACCAATGCCTTATTCGAATTGAGCCGCGGCATCGATCCAGAAGCGGAGCAATTGTTCGAGTCCGACGCGCTGCGGCTCGAAGCGGTCCGTGCAGACCGGGCCGAGGCAGCGCGGCGCTATTTCGAAGCCCATGCTGCGACGTGGGAAAGCGTTCGTGCGCTCCATGTCGCCGACGCCGAAATCGAGAGGGCGATCGCTTCGCTCCTGGCCGAGCGGCCGCTGGGGGCATTGCTGGACATCGGTACCGGGACCGGCCGGATGCTCGAGCTGTTCGCGCCCAAGGCCGACAGTGCAATCGGGATTGACCGTTCGTCCGAAATGCTGCGGCTGGCGCGCGTCAAGCTGGAGGAGGCCGGCATCTCCGAGGCCAGCCTCCGCCAGGGCGACATGTACGCGCTGCCGCTGGGTGACCGCAGCGCGGACAGTATTATCCTCCATCAGGTTTTGCATTACGCCCAGCAGCCAGGTTCGGCGATTGCCGAGGCAGCACGAGTGCTCGCGCCGGGGGGACAACTGCTTGTCATCGACTTCGCCCAGCATGACCTGGCCGAGCTCAAGGAACGGGATGCTCACTTGCGGTTGGGCTTTGCCGACGATGCGATGCGCGGCTGGTTCACTGCTGCCGGACTGGAACTCGATCGCATCGAGCGGCTCGGCGGCGGTGCGCTGACCGTCATCCTGTGGCGCGGCGTCAAACATGGCGAGAAATTCAGGGAACGCGAGGCGGCATGAACCGCGAAACCGAAATTGCGCTTAATGGCCACGCACCGCTGTTTGCCGAGGCGCGCGGCGACATTGCTGTCAGCTTCGAATTCTTTCCGCCCAAGACCGATGCGATGGCGGAGACGCTGTGGCGCTCAATCGAAACGCTGGCTCCGCTGAAGCCCCGATTCGTGTCGGTGACCTATGGCGCGGGCGGCTCGACCAGGGAGCGGACCCATGCGACAGTCGAGCGGATCATTCGCGATACGGACCTTACGCCGGCCGCACATCTCACCTGCGTCGGCGCATCGCGGGAAGAGGTCGATGCCATCGCCAAGGGCTATTGGGATGCGGGCGTAAGTCATATTGTTGCGCTGCGCGGCGACCCGCCCCAAGCAGGCGAGCGCTACGCTCCGCATCCGGGTGGTTACGCCAATGCCGCGGAACTGGTCGCAGGCCTGAAGGCGGTTGCACCGTTCGAGATTTCGGTCGCCGCTTATCCCGAAGTTCACCCGGATTCCGACTGCTCGCAAAGCGACCTCGACAATCTTCTCAAGAAGATCGATGCGGGCGCGGACCGGGCGATCACCCAATTCTTCTTTTCGGCCGACTGCTTCCTGCGGTTCCGCGACAAGGTGGCCGCGATCCGGCCGGGAATTGAGGTCGTGCCAGGTATCCTGCCGGTTTCGAACGTCGCGACGACGCGCCGTTTTGCTGGCCAGTGCGGCGCCGCAATCCCATCTTGGATGGACCGCTTGTTCGAGGGCCTGGATGAGCTTCCGGCGGCGCGCCAGCTGGTCGCCGCGACAGTGGCGGGCGAACTATGCGGGCAACTTTATGCTGGAGGAGTAAGGCATTTTCACTTCTACACCCTGAACCGCGCCGAGCTGGCCTATGCCATCTGTCATTTGCTTGGAGTGCGGGCATGAGTGCCGCATCCGAACTGCGCGCGGCGGCGGCCGAGCGCGTGCTGGTCAAGGACGGGGCCTATGGGACTCTGATCCAGGCGGAGTGCCTGCACGAAGCCGACTATCGCGGGCAACTGGCGCTCAATCACGACCAGCGCGGCAACAATGATCTGCTGAACCTCACCCGGCCCGACATTGTGCAAAAGATTGCCAAGCAGTTCGTGGCGTCGGGCGCCGACATCCTTGCCACCAACACCTTCAATGCCAACCGCATCAGCCAGGCCGATTATGGCGCAGAGCATCTGGTGCGGGACATCAATCGCGAGGCGGCGCGCATCATTCGCGAGGTCGCCAACCAGGCGGGCAACGGCAAAAGGCACTGGGTCGCCGGGGCGATCGGCCCGACCAACAAGACATTGTCGCTATCGCCCGATGTCAACGATCCCGGCTATCGCGACGTGACGTTCGCCGAGGTCAAGGCGGTCTATCGCGAGCAGATTGACGCGCTCGTCGAAGGCGGGATCGATTTCGTCCTTATTGAAACGGTGTTCGATACGCTCAACTGCAAGGCGGCGATCATGGCCGCACTGGAGGCAGAGTCGGCGTTGGGCCGCGAACTGCCGATCATGATTTCGATGACCCTGACCGACCTTTCGGGCCGCAATCTCAGCGGGCACACGGTCGAGGGATTCTGGGCCAGCGTGCGCCACGCGCGGCCGCTGACCATCGGCCTTAACTGCTCGTTCGGTGCCGCGCAGCTTCGCCCGCACCTGGCGGCATTGGCGCACAAGGCGGAGACGCTGGTCATGGCCTATCCCAATGCCGGCCTGCCCAATGAACTGGGCTGCTACGACGAGGCGGCTGAGGAGACGGCGGCGCAGGTTCGCGAGTGGTTGGATGACGGGCTGGTCAATATCGTTGGCGGCTGTTGCGGGACGACCCCGGCACATATCGCAGCGATCGCTGGCGTCGCCGATGGCGCCGAGCCCCGCCAGGTACCCCAGGCGTCGCGAAGCACGCTGCTGTCCGGGCTCGAACCCATGGTAATCGCCGCGTGAATGATTTTTCCGGCGCCGCTGCGGGCGCGCGCTTCGTCAATATCGGCGAGCGGACCAATGTTACCGGCTCTGCCAAATTCAAGAAGCTGGTCCTGGCCGGCGATTATGACGCGGCGGTCGCGGTCGCACGCGACCAGGTCGAGGCAGGGGCGCAGATCATCGACGTCAACATGGATGAGGCGTTGCTGGACGGCGAGCTGGCCATGGCGACGTTCCTGAAGCGCCTTGCAGCCGAGCCCGACATCGCCCGCGTGCCAGTGATGATCGACAGCTCGAAATGGAGCGTGATCGAAGCCGGGCTGCAGTGCGTGTCGGGCAAGCCGATCGTCAATTCCATCAGCCTGAAGGAGGGTGAGGGCCTTTTCCTGCAATCTGCCCGGCAGGTCCGGGCCTATGGCGCCGCCGTGGTGGTGATGGCCTTCGACGAGACTGGCCAGGCGGACACCTGCCAGCGCAAGGTCGCGATTTGCGAGCGCGCCTACAAGCTGCTCACGGCCGATGGCTTCCCGCCCGAGGACATCATCTTCGATCCCAACGTGTTCGCGGTGGCGACCGGGATCGAGGAGCATCGCCGCTACGCGATCGATTTCATCGAGGCGGCACGCGAGATCCGGGCAAGATGCCCTCATGCCCATGTCTCGGGCGGTCTTTCGAACCTCAGCTTCTCCTTCCGCGGCAATGAGCCGGTGCGGCGGGCGATGCACTCCGTGTTTCTCTATCATGCCATTCCCGCCGGCATGGACATGGGGATCGTCAATGCCGGGCAATTGGACGTCTATGACGAGATCGATCCGGAGCTGCGCGAAGCGTGCGAGGATGTCATTTTCGACCGGCGAGACGATTCCACCGAGCGCCTGATCGCGCTGGCCGAGAGGTTTCGCGGTACCGACGCGGCCGAGGAAAAGAAGGCGGCCGAATGGCGCGGCTGGCCGGTGCGCGAACGGCTGACGCATGCGCTGGTCAAGGGCATCGACGAGCATATCGTCCATGACACCGAGGAAGCTCGCCTGGAATTTGCCCGGCCGATCGAGGTGATCGAGGGTCCGCTGATGGACGGCATGAATATCGTCGGCGACCTGTTCGGATCGGGCAAGATGTTCCTGCCGCAGGTGGTGAAATCAGCGCGCGTGATGAAGCGCGCGGTCGCGCACCTCATTCCCTTCATCGAAGAGGAAAAGGAAAGGACCGGGGCAACCCAGGGCAAGGGCCGGATCGTCATGGCGACGGTCAAGGGCGACGTCCACGACATCGGCAAGAACATCGTCGGCGTCGTCCTCCAGTGTAACGGCTTCGAGGTGATCGACCTTGGCGTGATGGTGCCGTGGCAGGACATCTTGCAAGCCGCCAATGACAATAATGCGGACATGATCGGTCTTTCCGGGCTGATCACGCCGTCGCTCGATGAAATGGTGACGGTCGCGGGCGAAATGCAGCGCGCGGACATGAAACTGCCGCTGCTGATCGGCGGTGCGACCACCAGCAAGGTGCATACGGCCCTGCGCATCGATCCCGCATATAAGGGCCCGGTGATCCATGTACTTGATGCCAGCCGCGCCGTGGGGGTCGCCTCGTCGCTGGTTTCCGACACGCAGCGCGAGCCGCTGATCGGAGCGACCGCCGAGGATTATGACAAGATCCGCATTTCCAGGGAGAGGAGCGGCCATAGCGAGCTCGCCACGCTTGCCGAAGCTCGATCCAACGCCCTCGCCTATGATTCGTCGGGCAAGGCGCCGCCGCCGCAGTATCCGGGCCTTCACCATTTCGGCGAATGGCCGCTCAAGGACCTGAAGGCCTCGATCGACTGGACGCCCTTCTTCAGGGCCTGGGAGCTGGCCGGGACATATCCGGCGATTCTCGACGACCCGGTAGTCGGCGAAAGCGCGCGCAGCCTGTTCAAGGATGCCCAGGCGATGCTTGATCAAATAATTGCCGAACGCTGGGTTACCCCGAAAGGCACCGTCGGGACCTGGCGCTGCCGCCGGGAAGGTGATGATGTCCTGGTCCTGGCCGGCAATGAATGGACCCGCCTTCCCTTCCTTCGCCAGCAGGTGAAGAAGCGCGAGGGCAGGCCGAACATGTGCCTGGCGGACTTCATCGATCCGGATGGAGAGGATTGGATCGGCGGGTTCGCGGTCGGCATCCACGGGCTGGAGCCGCATCTCGAGCGGTTTAAGAAGACGGTTGACGACTATGACGACATTCTGCTCAAGGCGCTGGCCGACCGGCTCGCGGAGAGCTTTGCCGAGGTGCTCCACGCGCATGTGCGCAATCGCTTGTGGGCCTACGCCGACGAGCATCTCTCCAATGAGCAGCTGATCCGCGAACGCTATCAGGGCATCCGCCCGGCTCCTGGCTATCCTGCCTGCCCGGACCATTCGTTGAAACCGGTTCTTTTCGACATGCTCGGCGGCGCGCCGGGCGGGGTCGAACTGACCGAGAATTTCGCCATGCTGCCTACCTCGGCCGTATCCGGATTCTACTTCGGGCATCGTGACGCCAGCTATTTCGGGGTGGCCCGGATCGGGCAGGACCAGTTGGAGGAATATGCCGGGCGGCGTGGCGTCGACATTGAAACGGCCACGCGATGGCTAAGGTCCAACCTCGACTAATCGCTAAAGAATTTGAGAGCGAGCGGTTCGGCCTTTAGGCTGTGGCTGCCTCCACGTTGATGGAGGTCGTCATGAATCGCTGGATGGTTTGCGGGTCTGTGCTGCTGGCTCTTGCAGGGTGTCAGGAGGCCTCAGCTTCTGATCATCTTGATACGCGGACGGTGATTGAGGATCCGCGCGCAGACATTGGCGACATCTACGCCTGGATGTCGGAAGATCGTAGGCGCCTGAACCTCGTCATGACCATTGTCGGCCACAGTTTCTCGCCCGACCTTGAATATGCCTTTCACATCGACAGCGGACCGGCATACGCCAACACCAAGGCGACGGAATCCATTCGCTGCCGAATGCCGTCCGCTTCGCTCATCGAGTGTAAGGGCGCCCAGGATTTCGCCCTTGGCAACGCCTCCCAAGAAGCCGGGATCGAATCTCGAGGTGGTCACTTCCGGCTGTTTGCGGGGCTTCGCGACGATCCCTTTTTCAACAATGTCAGGGGTTCGCGCGATGCCTATCTGGAGGCTGCAACGGCCATTGAACTTGGCGCGCCGAAGGACCGGGCCGGCTGCTGGCAGTTCAGCCCGCTCGCATCACGGGTGATATTGGACAGGTGGCGGCATACGGAAGGCGGACCAGCCAAGAATTTCCTCGCAGGCTGGACACCCGCGAGCTTGGTAATCTCGGTCGACCTGGAAGAAATCGCTCAGGGCGGATCGGTCCTTGGGATTTGGGCCAGCGTTTCGAATAACGGCAAGCAGGTCGATCGAATGGGGCGTCCGTTGACCGGAAACGCGATGCTGTCGCCAATCGCACAGGATGATGTGAGCGACCGGCTGAAAGAGGATTATAACGCGGCAACGCCAGCCGACGCGGATCGCTTCGTTCCCGAAATCGAAAAGACCTTGGGCCTTTATGACGCGTTCGACGGCCAATGCGGCAATGGCTTGCTGGCGCGGCCCGAACCCGAGCAGCGCTATCGCCCGCTGGCGAAGTTGCTGGCCGACGACCGGCTCTGGGTGGACAGCCGTTTCGCAAGATGCGCTCAGTTCATGGCTGTCGAGCGTCTGGCTTTTCGCAACGAAAGTATCGCGGCCGAGGACTGCGGTGGCCGAAATCCCCTAGTTGACGCGATCGACGTGTACCGATCGCTCCTCGCGACCGGCATGGCGGGTGGAGTCGACGATGGGGTAGATCACGACGAGCGGGAGCATCCAATCTCGCAATTTCCGTTCCTCGCGGCTCCTTGAACCGGCGGCAAGCACCTAGGAGGTCGGACGGAACTTGGTCCGGAAGGCGGACGGATTGTCGCCATAGGTAGCCCGGAACATCGCGCCGAAGTGGCTATGACTGGAAAAGCCAAGATCCAGCGCAAGCGTGGTCAGATCGTCATATTTTACAAGTTCCTGCATCGCTTTGGCGAGCCTTAGCCGGAGCTGATATCGATAAAGCGGCATGCCCTCGACCTGCTGAAACAGCTGGGTCAGTTAGACCGGAGAGCAACCGACTTCCTTGCCGATGGCGGCCAGCGTCCACCGCCGGCCCGGATCGGCCATCAAGGCGAGCTTGGCCCGGTCGACCAGCTTGTGCTTGCCGACGCTGCGCTGGCGATCCGGCAACCGTCCTTCGACGACCGCGGACCGGATCAGCGATAATGCCAGCGTCTCTCCCTGCAGCGGTTCCATGCTCCTCGATCGCAAACCGTGGCGCAGCAACGCCGAGATCGTCTGGACCGATGGATCGATTCTGGCTCGCTGCTCGCGGAAGGCGATGCCCGGTCCGGACTTGATTCTGGATGCGGGGGCAATTTCCAGCATCAATTCGTCGTCCAGTGCGATCGACAGGCAGGCATCGCCGCCGGAAACGGGATGGCTAATCGAATATTCCTCGCCGGCGTTGAAAAAGAGGACCTGGTTGGCCTCGGCAATCGCATCATTGCGACCGAGGTGCCGAGCGAAGGTACCGTGATAGGGCAATACGATTGCCGTGGATGTGGCGCATTCCGTCGGGCTGCGGTGCCGGCATGCGCCGTCACAGCGAATGTCGCGCACACTCAAGGCTGGCGAGTCCAGCAAGGTGGTCGAAGTCACGCCGTTCATTGTGGGGCACTCGATCGGATCATTCTTCAGTCCGCATGCGTCGGTCGACCAAATGGATATAGACGAACCTCGACGAACGACAGCCTAGCAGTTAGCGAACGCACAATGCTTCGCTGGCTGCTCATCCTGCTCGCACTGTTAGCCGCCCCTGCCGGCGCGCAGCTCGCGCCGCGCGAAAATGCCATCAAGCCGGAGCTGGTCGCCGAAGGGCCGGTTCTTCCCGGCGGCGAGGTCGAGCTTGCGATCCTGATGCGGACCAAGCCGGGCTGGCACGGCTATTGGATCAATCCGGGCGACGCCGGCCTGCCGATGAAGATCGATTGGCAGCTTCCAGAGGGCGCATCGCTGGGACCGCTGCGGTTCCCGGTTCCAGATCGGCTGACCATCGCCGGCATCATGAATTATGTCTATGAGAGCGACCACGCGATCCTGACGCGGCTGAGGGTGCCGGTGGACGCCAAAGGGTCGCTGCCGATCCGGGCGACCGCACAATGGCTCGCCTGCACCGACCAGATCTGCGTTCCCGAGCGCGGCGAGTTCTCGCTAAATCTGCCGGTTGGCGCAGATGCGGCGATCGAGCGCGCGCGGTTCGACGAGTGGCGCCGCGCGCTGCCGCGGCCGCTGTCCAGCCCCGCGAAATTCGCGCTCAAGGGTGACCGGATCGAAGTCGCAATTCCACTGCCGGCCAGCGTCGGCATCGGTGAGCCCTATTTCTTCCCGGCCGACGACGGTCCGATCGACTATGCCGCGCCGCAGCTGTTTCGACGAAAGGGCGACCTGCTGATCGTCGAGCTGAAGCGCCGCCGCGGAGAACCCGCCCGTCTGTCGGGCGTCCTGGCGCTTGGCGACGAGCGCGGACTTGAAATCAATGCGGTGCCGGGTGCCGTGCCGGACGGGGGTAGCCGGGTCGGTGATCTAGGTGTCGAGGCCGTTCTGTTCGCCATCTTGGGCGCACTGGTCGGCGGACTGCTGCTCAACGCCATGCCCTGCGTCTTCCCGATCCTGGCTCTGAAAGCGCTCCATCTCGCGAAGTCGGGCGGCGAGGAGCAAGACGCGCGGCGCGATGCGCTGGCCTATACCGCCGGGGCAATTATCGGCACTGGCGCGCTGGGAACCTTGTTGCTGGCAATCCGCGCCGGCGGAAATGCGGCGGGCTGGGCCTTCCAGCTGCAGGACCCGCGCACCACCATCGTCCTGCTGCTGCTGGCGGTGGCGATTACATTGAACCTGCTCCGCACTTTCGAACTGCCGGTGCTGGCGGGCGAACATAGTCCGAAGGGCAGCTTTGGCACCGGCGCGCTGGCGGCCTTTGTCGCGACGCCCTGCGCTGGGCCATTCCTGGGCGCCGCACTGGGGACGGCGCTCTTGCTGCCGGTCTATGGCTCGGTCGCGGTGTTCGCGGCTCTCGGGCTGGGCCTCGCCATTCCATTTCTGATGCTCGCGTTTGTGCCGGGCTTCAGGAAGCGCCTGCCGCAACCGGGCCCCTGGATGGTGCGGCTGCAGCGATTCCTTGCCGTTCCCATGGCGGCGACGGCGGTCGGCTGCCTGTGGCTGCTCTATCGACAGGGGGGAGCCGACGGCTTCGTTGCCGGGCTGCTGGCGGCCGTGGTCCTGACGATCCTGTTGCTATGGACGGGCTGGGCACAACGGAGAGGGCAGGCGATCGGCTGGGCAGCCCTTGCCGCGATGCTGGTGCTTACCGGCATTGCGGCGACGCAAGTGCCACGCCAGCCACAGCCAGCGGCACGGGCCCCGCTCGGCACAGCGGTGTGGAGCGAAGCGGCGGTCGAAGGGCACCTCGCTGCCGGATACCCGGTGTTCGTTTATTTCACTGCCGACTGGTGCCTGACCTGCAAGGCAAATGAAGCCGCCGCTATCGAGCGGGAGGCTACCAGGGACGCGTTCGGCAAGGCCGGGGTTAGGGTGCTGGTTGGCGACTGGACGAACGGCGATCCGGCGATCACGCGATTCCTGGAGAGCCGGGGAAGGGCGGGCGTGCCGCTTTACCTGTGGTACGAGCCCGGGCAGGCGGCGCCCGAGGAGCTCCCTCAGATATTGACGCCGGGAATGCTCAGCGATCGCGCATCGCGTCGGCGCTAGTCCAAACCTTCTTGCCCGCGACCCAGGTCTCGAGCACCTTTGTGCGCGCCAGGGCCTGCGGATCTGCCTGGCTTACGTCCCGGTCGACGATGATGAAGTCCGCCCATTTGCCTGGCTCGAGGCTGCCGATCTTGTCCTCCGCGAAGCTGGCATATGCCGCGCCGCGAGTGAAGGCGGCCAGCGCCTGTTCGAAGCTGACCCGTTCCTGCGGGAGCCAACCGCCCGGCGGTTCACCGTTCATGTCCTGCCGGCTGATCGCGGCGCCGAGCGCGGGGAAAGGATTGGGGCTTTCGACCGGGAAATCCGAGCCGAACGCCAGCGTCACTCCAGATCTGGCGATCGTCTGCCACGCATAAGCGCCCTCCAAACGATCCGGTCCCAGCCGCGCCTCAGCCATCAGCCGGTCGCTGGTCTGGTGGATCGGCTGCATCGAGGCGATGATGCCCGTTGACTTCAGGCGCGGGATGTCGGCCGGGTCGATCACCTGAACATGCTCGATCCTCCAGCGCTGGTCGCCGGGATATTCTTTTGCCAGCCGCTCGTACGTGGCGATGACTTGGGAGTTGGCGGCATCGCCGATTGCATGAATCGCCGCCTGGTAGCCATGCGATGCCACTGCCTCCGCCTGCTTTAGCAACTCCATATCGTCAATAAGGCTCAGCCCGCGCGTATCGGGCTTGTCGTGGTACGGCGCCTTGAGAAATGCTCCCCGCGAGCCAAGCGCGCCGTCGGCGTAAAGCTTGACGCCAATCAACCGCAATCGCTCGCCGTACTTCCAATCTGACTGTTTGCCTTCTTCAATCCGCCACATCGACTGATAGCCGCCGGCGTAGGCGAGAATCCGAACATTCAACTGACCGGCGTCGCCAGCACGGCGGATCGTCCACCAATCGTCGAAACTCGTGCCCATGTCCGCAGTGGCCGAAAGGCCATTGGCAAGCATCAGCTCCTGCGCCACAGCCAGCGCCGCGTCCTGTTCCGCGGGTGCCGGAGCGGGGATCTTCGATTCCACCAGCCCCATCGCCGCGTCGACGAACAGGCCATTCTCGATGCGGCCGCCCTCGGGTGAGCTGGTTCCGGGAGCAATGCCGGCTGCCCTGAGCGCGGCGCTGTTGGCGATGGCGGCGTGGCCGTCGACCCGGGTCAACCACACCGGACGATCGCTGACCACCGCGTCAAGATCGGCGGAAGTCGGATAGTGCTTGTTGGCCCAATTCTCCTGGTTCCAGCCGCGGCCCAGGACCCAGCGGGCATCGGGGTTGGCGGCGGCATAGTCTTTCAGTCGCGCCTGCAAGTCGGCGATTGACGCGGTGCCGGTGAGGTCAAGCTGCATCGCAGTGAACCCCAATCCCATCACATGACCATGCGCATCGATCAGCCCGGGGAGCAGTGTCCGGCCGCCAGCATCGACGCGTTGGGTGAAATCGCGCTTAACTTCCTCGCCAGCGCGGATCAGCCGAACCACCCTGCCATCGTCGCCCACAATCAGGCCGGTGAAACGGTCGAGCTTGCCGTCCTTGTCGACCTGGATGCCGTTGGCATTGTCGATCAGCGTGTCGGCCAGCGCTGAGGTGGAGGCGAGAAGCGCAGCCAGCGCGAGCAGGGTAGTACGCATGGCGGCTTCGATAGCACGGCCTCATGCCAGCGAAAGCTGGCATCTCAGAAATTGACGAGATTCCAGCTTGCGCTGGAATGACGAGCCAGAAACGACTAGGCCGCGTCGTCATGGATGCACCGACGAAAACCCGGCCGACCATCGACGATATTCGCGCCGCCGCGGACCGGATCAAGGGCTCCGTCATCCGCACCCCGATGATGCTGAGCCGGACGCTGTCTGAGATCGTCGACGCGGAAGTCTGGCTGAAGTTCGAGAATCTGCAGTTCACCGCCGCCTACAAGGAGCGCGGCGCGCTCAACAAATTGCTCCAGTTGACTGAGGTGGAGCGGGCACGCGGCGTGGTCGCGGCATCGGCGGGGAATCATGCCCAGGCGGTCGCCTATCACGGGCGCCGGCTCGGCATTCCGGTGACGATCGTCATGCCGGTGTCGACGCCGATGATCAAAGTTACGCAGACCGAGGGACACGGCGCCCATGTCGTGCTGCATGGCGAGCGATTCGATGACGCCTATGCCCACGCCCTTGGGCTGGAGGCGGACAAGGGCTTTGTCTTCGTCCATCCCTTTGACGATGTCACGGTTATGGCCGGGGCGGGGACCGTCGCGCTGGAGATGCTGGAAGATGCGCCCGACCTCGACACGCTGGTCATCCCGATTGGCGGCGGCGGGCTGATCTCGGGCGTCGCGACCGCGGCCAAGGCCATCAAGCCCGGCATCAAGGTGATCGGGGTCGAGGCCGAGCTCTATCCGTCGATGAAGAACGTCGTTGATGGAGAGCAGGGCAAGATCGGCGGCGACACGCTGGCCGAGGGAATTGCCGTCAAGGAGCCCGGCCAGCTGACCCGCGCGATCATTGCCGACCTGGTCGACAGGATCGATCTGGTTGCGGAGCGCGACATCGAACATTCGGTGGCGATGCTGGTGAACATCGAAAAGACGGTGGTCGAAGGGGCAGGGGCCGCGGGCCTGGCCGCCGTCCTGGCCCAGCCAGAACGGTTCCGCGGTCGCAGGATCGGCACTACCCTTTGCGGTGGCAATATCGACACGCACCTTCTGGCTAATGTGCTCGTTCGCGAATTGGTCCGCTGCGGCCGCATCGCCCGCCTGCGGATCGCCGCCCAGGACCGGCCGGGCGCACTGGCGGCGATCACCGCCAAGTTCCACGAGTGCGGCGTCAACATCATTGAGGTGAATCACCACCGCATCTTCACCCGCCTGCCGGCGAAGGACACGGTGATCGAGGTGGAATGCGAGGCGCGCGACTCCCAGGCGATCGACACGCTCGTCAAGAGGCTGGAAAACGCCGGATTCGACGTCGAACGGGCTGAGCTGGACTAGATATTTACCCTATACCGTCCCCACCCGGGACAGCCAGGTGCATTAACCCTCTTTTGGGGGACTAGCCCCCTTTTCATCCGCGTTTACGACGAGCATAAAGAGTTTCGTAACCATTTGGGAAAGGCCGACCGGGTGAGCGCACCATTTCGCTTCCCGAAGTTCTTCGTAACGAACCCTTCCCCCTGTCCCTATTTGCCGGACAGGGTCGAACGGAAGGTGTTCACGGAATTGAACGGCCGGAACGCGGCGGAGCTCAATGAAGCGCTGG
>DASTOV010000118.1:0-3856 GCA_035720125.1 Sphingomicrobium sp.
GACTACGACCAGTGTGTCGGAGCTGGAGAAACTCGTTTCCCGGTTCATAAGACGCATTCTTCCCGCCAATCGTAACCAGCAGCGGCACACAGTCCGCTTCAGCTGTATTACGCAAATAACTCACTCGGTGCAACTGCACTGGCTGCACCGTTCGTGAAAAGGCTTTTTCTACGAACGGCGGCACCCCTTACACCGACGCGCGTTGTTGCAAAGCTGAAACGAGCGTGCTGCAAGGTGGACGTGCCATTTACCACAGGGAGGTAAAAAGGGATGATCGAAAACTACGGGATCCTTGGCTGGATCGTAATCGGCTTGCTTGCCGGGGGCATTGCCAAGCTGCTCATGCCCGGCAAGGATCCGGGAGGCTGCCTGATCACCATGCTCCTTGGCATTGCAGGTGCGCTTCTGGCCGGCTTTCTTGGCAAGGCGGTGGGCTGGTACGACGAAAGCGAGGCAGCCGGCTTCGTGGCCGCCGTTGTCGGCGCTTTCCTGATCCTGCTGATCTATCGCCTGGTGCTGCGCCGCCGCTGATCGGGGACGTTTCATCGTTCATAATTGGGCTATCGCGCATCCGCCATAGCGGGGCGATGGCCTTGTTTTATGGCGGGAGATAACAATGCGAACGAAATTCATCATGGCGCTGGCCCTGGCTGCGTCGGTTCCGGCTGGCGCGCTTGCCCAGATGCAGACCGTGCCCGTCCAGGTCCCGGTGATCAGCGGCACGCGCCTGGACGTCAGCGCAATAGGGGAAGTGACCCGCGTCCCCGACCTTGCGATCATTTCTGCCGGGGTTCAGACCCTCCAGCCCACCGCTACCGCCGCAATCGAGGAGAATGCGGCGCGGATGGATCGGGTAAGGGCTGCCTTGAAGCGCGCCGGCGTCGAGGACAAGGACATCCAGACGTCGTCGATCAACCTTAACCCGGAATATCACTACGACCAGAACCGGCCGCCACGCCTGACCGGCTATCGCGCGACCAACACGGTCAATGTGAAGTTCCGCGACCTGAAGCGGACCGGAGCCATCCTCGATGCGCTGGTCGCAGAGGGCGCCAACCAGATCAACGGCCCCAATCTTACCATCGACAAGCCCGAATCGGCGCTGGACGAAGCGCGCACCAGGGCGATCGCCAATGGGCGCGCGAGGGCGGATCTTTATGCCAGGGCGCTGGGCATGCGCGTGGTCCGGCTGATCTCGGTCAGCGAGGGCGGCGGCCACCAAGTTCCGCCGCCGATGCCCTACATGCGGAGCGCGGTGGCAATGGAGGCGGCCGACGCCAAGACCTCGATCGACCCCGGCACGCAGCAGCTGCAGGTCAGCGTGTCGATGAGCTTCGAACTGCAGTAGCCGGAGAAGGGCAGGGCCGCCGGGATTGCCCGGCGGCCCCTTCGTTCCTGTTGATTGCCGATTCTCTAGCGGACGCTGCCGCGGCGAATCAGGTTCACCACCGCAAGCAGGATCACGGCACCCAGAAGCGACCAGAGGAAGGTCTCCACGGTCAGGCCCTGGTTGATATTGCCCTGGCCGAGCACGAGGCCGGCGACGACCGCGCCGACGATGCCGACGACGATATTCATGAGGATGCCTTGCTGGGCGTCAGTGCGCATGATCAGGCTGGCAAGCCAGCCGACGACACCACCGACGATGAGCCACATGATGATACCCATGTTCGTTCCCTCCTGTTGGGCCACCCGCTTCACGCCGGGTGCCTCACGGCATCTCAGACGCACGATGCGGGCATCTTGTTCCGGGAAAGCAACGCATTAGTCCAGCCGAGGCGACTCGAAGCGGTGGATGAAAGGGCCCAACCGTTGCCGGTTGAGCCCTTTTTGCTTTCGCCGTTGGGGACGGACGAAGTCGCTGAATTTCAGTAGCGCTGCTGGCGCTCGTACTGGTCGCGGTAATGCTTGATGCGGGTGACGCGCAGCCCGGGCATGCCCGACCGGTCGACTGCGCGCTGCCAGCCGGTGAATTCCTCGAGGCTAAGGGTATAACGCTCGCAGGCCTCGTCGACGGTCAGCAGGCCGCCCGCGACCGCAGCCACCACTTCCGCCTTGCGGCGAACAACCCAGCGGGTCGTGTTGGGCGGCGGCAGCGAGTCGAGCGTCAGGGGTTCGCCAAGCGGGCCGATGACCTGTGCGGGACGAATTTTCTGATTCTCGAGCATTACAAAACCTCAACTGCGTTAAACTTTTATCGATGGCCTATTTTTAACCGAAGGCCGTTGAGAAGGTCTGAAGTACGCTGGTAACCCGATCCTTCATCAATCCTTATCCCCCGTTAACCATGCTGGCCTCACGACACCTGCAAAGGCCCCCTTCAAGCGGCTTTTCGCGTCCCGCCACCCCTCGCTTGCCGAGAGAAAACAGGCGATGGCCTCCTGCCGTTCCTGCTGGCCCGCCCCGGACGAACCGGAGAGGGCCGAAAGAAGCTCGTCAACGTCGAGCTTCGCCTCCCCCACAGCGTTAAGTTTGCCGTCGAATCGCGCCAATTAATGTCCCCCACACCCCGAACCGGGAACCTGGCTCTAGCCGGATAGGGTGAATTTCGGGTAAAGACCGACCGGATCGAACATCCCCATGACCATTGATTTCCAGCTTGGCCGGCCCGCAGCCGATGCCCGAATCGTCGTCGCCATGTCCGGCGGCGTCGACAGCAGCGTCGTGGCCGCGCTCGCCGCCAGGACCGGCGCGGAAGTGATCGGCGTCACGCTCCAGCTCTACGATCATGGCGAGGCGGTGAAGCGTTCCGGCAGCTGCTGCGCGGGGCAGGACATCTACGACGCCAAGACCGTCTGCGACCGGCTCGGCATCGTCCATTATGTGCTCGATTATGAAAGCCGCTTTCGCACCGGGGTGATCGACCGGTTCGCCGACGAATATGCGGCTGGGCGCACGCCGGTGCCCTGTTCGCTGTGCAACCAGGGCGTGAAGTTCACCGACCTCATCGGCTTCGCGCGCGACCTCGGCGCCGACTGCCTGGCGACCGGCCATTATGTCCGCCGCGTCGAACGAGACGGCCGAATCGAGATGTGGAAGGGCCGCGACCCGGCCCGCGACCAGAGCTATTTCCTCTACGGCACGACGCCCGACCAGCTCGGCTATCTTCGCTTCCCGCTTGGCGACCTGCCGAAGAGCGAGACACGCAAGCTTGCAGCGGAAGCGGGGCTGGTCGTCGCGGACAAGCCCGACAGCCAGGACATCTGCTTCGTCCCCGACGGCGACTATGCCGGTTTGGTGAAAAGGCTCCGGCCCGAAACCGCCGCGCCGGGCGAGATCGTCGACCTCGGTGGCCGGGTGCTGGGCCGACATGAAGGCGTGGTCCACTTTACCATCGGCCAGCGCCGCGGGATCGAGATCGGCGGCCAGCCCGAGCCGCTGTATGTCGTCAGGATCGAACCGGAAGAGCGCCGACTGGTCGTCGGCCCGCGCCGCGCGCTGGCGGTGGCGGCGGCAAGGGTCGATGACATCAACTGGCTGGCCGAGGACCAGGTCGAGGTTGAGGCAAAGGTGCGCTCCCTGGCGCGGCCGGTGAGGGGCCGTTGGGACGGCGAGCGGCTGCATTTCGCCTCAGCTGAATATGGCGTCGCGCCCGGCCAGTCGGCGGTGTTCTACGACGGCGATCGGCTGCTCGGCGGCGGCACCATCGTCGCCACCGAAGCTGCGGAGCTTGGCGAGGCGGTCGCGGCCTGACCCATGCGCCCATAACGTCACTAAAGTCTCAAGGTGAGGCGCCTTTTCATGCCTCCGGTGTGACGTTAGGCGATTTCATTCCGACGATGAGAAAGAGCCGCTTTTCTCTCGCATATCGGCATGGCTGTAGGACAGGATTTTCTGGTTTCGGCTAATGGCCGAT
>DASTOV010000119.1:0-4301 GCA_035720125.1 Sphingomicrobium sp.
ACCTCACCCAATGCGCCAGCCGCTCGCCAAGACGGTTGGCCATTTCCGCCGCACCGGCCTTGGTGAAGGTCAGGCAAAGGATCGACGAGGGGGGGGTGCCGCGCAGCAGTAGGCGCAGCACCCGCGACGTCAGTACATGGGTCTTGCCCGTGCCCGCGGATGCGGACAGCGCGGCGTGAACCAGCGGGTCGGAGGCCGCAGCCTGCGCGCCTTCCAGCGGGTGGAACGGTTTCAGCCGGCGGCGCACGCGACCGCCCTTTTCAATTGGCGTCGTTGTGCATAGGGACGAAGCCGAACAGCCGGAAAGAGGATCGAATGGACGATACCGACAGGCGCGACGAAGAGCGGCGGGCGAAGCTGGTGAAGGCGGGCGTCGCGGTCGGGATCGGTTCGGCGGCGATTGTCGCCGCGCTGCTCTACGCCTCGAAGGTCAAGAAGCCCAAGCGCGGCGGGCCACAGAGCGAAGGGTCGGACTGACCTAATCACGGCCGTACCACTCTTCCAGCCGCATGAGCTGGTCATAATCCTCATAGGGCGCATAGGCGGGATTGAGCTTTGCCTCGAATTCCCGGGTCCCAAGCAGATAGTCGGCCGCCGCCGCAGAAAAATGGACATGGGCTCGCTCGACGAAGGCGCCGGGACCATCGTCGGAGTCGGGCGATTGCCGATAGCCGAGGCGACCATATTTCTTGGCTAGCGACCAATATTCATGGGCGCCCGCGTCACCCTCGATTCCGACAAACCCTCCCGCCCTCGCGATCAGCGACAACAGGCCAAGCTGTAGCGCGAAACCCTCGGCAACTGCTCTCTTCGCGGGCGCCTGGCCGGTCTTGTAGTCCACGATCGCCAGCCTGCCGTCGGGCAATCGATCGATGCGATCGGCCCGCCCATAAAGTGTGACCCCCGCCACTTCCGCCTCACCTTGCTGCTCGGCCGAAATCGGGATTCGCCCCGCTGCCCGATCCTTGGCGGCTTCGGTTGCGATCCACTCGACCGCTTCCAGCAATCTAGGCGACCAGAGTGCACGCAGCATCGGGTGAATGGCTGCATCGTCGACCATTTGGCGGGCTCGTGCGGCAAGCTTCGCCGGATCGCACCCATCTTCCTTGAACCAGGCCTCGAGCACCGAATGCACCGCCGTTCCCTTCCACGCGGCATGGTGTTCCGCGTCCACCGGTTCTTCCGGGCGCAGTTTCAGGATCGCCTTTGCATAGAAGGCAAAGGGATCGGCCTTCAGTCGGTCGAGATCGGTGACCGCGATCCGCCTGGGGCGTGCTTCAAGTGGCGGCTTCGGGGCCGGGCGACGGACGGGCCGCACGTCGTCGCTGGCATCTATAGCCTGGGCCAGCCGCTCCAACCGCTGGTCGCGGGTCATGCCGCCGGTCATCGCCTGCAGCCGCAGCCAAAGCCGGGAGGCGACCGTCGGCGAGCGACTGTCGCGCCGGGCTCTTGTCAGCAAAACTCGTGGAGCCCCGAGTGCGCTCATGAAGTCATGGGCGGCAAGGCCAGTGCGAAACTCCAGCCCCGGCAACCCGAGCGTTCTGCGGATTTGCGGGGCCAGCCATGGATCGGGGCTGGGCAGCGACGGCCAGCTGCCCTCGTTCATTCCGCCCAGAATCATCAGGTCTGCCTTTTGCAGCCGGGCCTCGATCAGTCCCCAGATGAAAATGCGCGGATGTCCGCCATAGGGTCGCCGAACCGAAACACCATCCATCAGGTTGCGAAGGACGGGGAGGATGTCGCCCGGATCGGTGGCAATCGCGCCGGCGTCGGGCGATTGCTCCAATTCCGCGAGCAAGTCGGCCGCTTGCCTCCCGTCCGGCCCGCGCCAGGCCATGTCTCCGGCGAGGTGGCTCCCCAGTTCCCGCAGCAGCGCGGCCAGATGCGACAGGCTGGTCACCGCAAGCGAACCCGCCAGCGGCGCGACCACCGGCCGCACGGCATGCCATGCCCGATCGGCCTTTTTCTCGGCAAAACGCTCGTCGAGTCCGTCAATCCCGGCGCGGGGACGGGGGCCGCGAAGCGCCAGATCGAGCATTCGGACTGCGGCGAGCCATTCTACCCGGGCTTCATTCGACCCACCGACCAACGGGTGCTTGAGCAGCCCCAACAGCGGTACCGGCGCCAGATTCTCAACTGCGGCTGCTGCGATGGCCAACAGCAAAGTGCCAGCCGGCGTTTTGGATAATGTCTGGCCCGCGCTGTCGTCCGCCTCAATGGCCCAGCGCTTCAGATGCGCCGATACGCGCGCCGCAAGGTCGCGGTCGGGTGTCACCAATGCTGCGGTCCGGTTCGGCGTCTCGATCGCTTCGCGCAGGGCGATGGCAATGGCTTGCGCCTCGCTTGCCGGATCGGGGAGCTCAGCAACGCGAATGCCCGTAAGCCGCCGCTCAATCGCCGAGAGGCCTGTCCACTTGTCGCTGAACCGGGGCGCGACGAGCGCGTTGGCAATTGCCACTCCGCGCGCCCGCGACGACGCTGCGCGTCCGGAGCCGCGCCAAGGCATGACTTCCCCGCGCGCCGCGCCCATTCGGTGGAGCAGCCGCTTCAAATGATATTGCGGGTGGGACTCTTCACCCCTGCCCTCCGGGTCTGGGCCGAGGGCGTCCCACTCCTCGTCAGGCATGAGGGCCGCGTCGGCCAGAGCCGGCAGAACGACTGCACCCTGGTCGAGCCGTGCGACACGACCCAGCAAAGCGGCGACCGCGGGCGCGGACGTGGTGATGCCAGCCGCCAAGGTAAATCCGTCCGGTGGCCGCTCCGCCCAGCGGCTGGCCAGCGCGCGGAGCAGCCTGCTGCGTCGTTCGGCGAGGTCGATCCGTCCGCGATCGGCAAGCAGCGCCGGCCAGCGGTCGAGCACCGCGCGGAACCGCTCGATCGATTGTTGCCAGTGGCCCGCCAGCTCTGGCGTATCCGCGACCGCCTCGGTCAATTCAGAAGCCGGGACCTCCTCGATCGCGAGCTGATCCATGGTTCGGGCCAGCTCCGCCGCGAGCCGCATCGCCTCGGCTGCGCTTTCGTCATCCGATCGAAGCAGCCGCGCAAGCAGCAATTGACGCTCAAGCGCGCCGATTGCCGGCGGCACGGCATCCGCGAGATCGAGCGGATCGAGCGCGCCGCCGATCCTTTCGCCGATGTCCGGGTCGCCGATTGCAATCAGCCGCGGCAGGATCAGCCCACCGTCGCTGGCGCGCACGAACGCATCGGTGACGGCCCGCACCGCCCGGTTGTTCGGCAGCAGGATCCGGCCGCGCGCCAATGACGCCGGGTCGCGGCCGATCGCCCCGACCAGCCCTTTAACGAGCGCATCCGAAAAGCTGCGATGAGCAGGAATTGTGAAGACAAGCGGACTGCCGGGCGTCCGCCGCTCGAACAGCCGGGTCTCAGCCATGTTCCAAGGCGCGCTCGGTCGCCTTGATCGCGGCCGGATTGCCGACATCGAACCACAGACCCTGGTGGACGGCGCCGAAGCAGCGCCCTTCGCCGATCGCCCGGTCCCAGAATATGTTGGTCGAAAAGGGACCTTCCGGCGCATCTCTCAGCAGCCGCTTCGACACCATCTGGATACCGGTAAACACGAACGGCGCCACCTTGCCCTTTTCCCGGCGGACAAGTCGGCCATCCGACTTCATATGGAAATCGCCCTGGCCGCCATGGTTGCCTGCCCGCGCCAGCGGCACGAGCAGCAGCAGGGCATCCATCCTGTCCTCTCGCCAGAGAGAGGCCAGCAGCTGCAAGGTGTCGGCTGGGCCGTCGACCCAGTAATTGTCGCTGTTGACGACCAGGAAAGGATCGGCGTCCAGCAGCGGCAGGGCCTGGACCATTCCCCCGCCCGTCTCCATCAACTGCTTGCGCTCATCGCTGATACGGACCTCGAAGTCCGTGGCGCGAGACTTGAGATGCGCCTCAAGTGCTTCCGGCAGATAGTGAACGTTGACGACGATCTTGCCCACGCCCGCGGCGCGCAACCGGTCGAGCACATGGTCGATCAGCGTCTTGCCAGCCACCTCGACGAGCGGCTTGGGCCGGGAGGCGGTAAGCGGCCGCATCCGTTTGCCGAGGCCCGCGGCAAGCACCATGGCGGTACCAGGCACCTTGGCGTCAATCTCCGGCCGGAGCGCGAGAGCGCGGGCCTTTCGGTTCATGCTGCAAGGTCCTGCCAGGCCGCGGCGCGCGCCGGTTCCGGAATATTGGCGTCGAACCAGTCGCGGACGGGTTCAAGGCCCGGCTTGGCCAGGTCGCGTTCCAGCAGGCCCCACATGCGCGGCTGGAACGACCTGTAGCGTTCCTTGCCGTCACGC
>DASTOV010000120.1:0-5885 GCA_035720125.1 Sphingomicrobium sp.
CGAGCTGGTCCAGCATGCGGTCGCGCTGGCCGAGGAAGTGCGCGACATCCGTCCGCTGCCCAAGTCGAGCGAACGCGACGAGAAGCTCCAGGAAGCGCGCGACAATCCCGCAATCTTCGACGAATTTCGCAAGGCCAATGCCAAGAAGTTTCGTGGCTTCGACGCGCCCGAATATAATGTCCGCGCGATCGAGGCCGCGGTCGCCAAGCCCTATGCCGAGGGCGTTATCGATGAGCGCAACCTGTTCATGGGCCTGATGTCGGGCACGCAGTCGCGGGCGCAGCAATATTTCTTCTTCGCCGAGCGCAAGGCGGCCAAGATCGACAATATCCCCGAGGACACCCAGCCGCGGTCAGTGAAAAAGGTCGGCGTGATCGGCGCCGGCACGATGGGCGGCGGCATCTCGATGAACTTCCTGTCGGCCGGCATCCCCGTAACGATCGTCGAAATGGCACAGGAGGCGCTCGACCGCGGCACCGGCATCATGCGCAAGAATTATGAAGCGACCGCCGCCAAGGGCCGCATGACCGGCCAGCAGGTCGAACAGGCGATGGGGCTGCTGTCTCCGACGCTCGACTTCAATGCCCTGGGCGACTGCGACCTCATCATCGAAGCGGTGTTCGAGCAGATGGATGTGAAGAAGGAGATCTTCACGCGGCTCGACCAGACGGTCAAGCAGGGCGCGATCCTCGCCTCCAACACCAGCTATCTCAACATCGACGAGATCGCTGCTTCGACGTCCCGCCCGCAGGACGTGGTCGGCCTCCACTTCTTCTCGCCGGCCAATGTGATGAAGCTGCTGGAGATTGTTCGCGGCGCGAAGACGGCGCCCGACGTGCTGGTTACGGCGATGCAGCTCTCCAAGAAGATCAGGAAGGTGGCGGTGGTCGCCGGCGTCTGCCACGGCTTCATCGGCAACCGCATGCTGATGCCGCGCCAGGTCGAGGCGACCAAGCTGCTGCTCGAAGGTGCGACCCCTGAACAGGTCGACCGCGTCCATGTCGAATTCGGCATGCCGATGGGCCCGTTCCAGATGGCCGACCTGGCCGGCGTCGACATCGGCTGGCATCGCGATCCCAATCGGATCGAGAATATCCGCGATGCGCTGTGCGCGATCGACCGCTGGGGCCAGAAGAAAGGCGCTGGATTCTACGACTATGACGAGAAGCGCCGGCCGACGCCTTCGCCGGTCGTGCAGCAGATCATCGAGGATTTTGCGGCCAGGCAGGGCGTGACGCGCCGCCAGATCGACGATGAGGAAATTGTCGAGCGGACGCTTTACACCATGGTCAACGAAGGCGCGAAGATCCTTGAGGAAGGCATGGCCCAGCGCGCCTCCGACATCGATGTCGTGTGGGTCTATGGCTATGGCTGGCCGGTTTATCGCGGGGGACCGATGTTCTGGGCGGATACCGAGGGGCTGGACAAGATCGTTTCGGGCCTGAAAAACCAGGAAGCACGGATGGGGAGCGATTTCAGCTTTAGCCAGTTGTTGCTGGACAAGGCGGCAAAGGGCGAAAAGTTTACCCGCTGATTGCCAGGGCCAGGAGGGGACAAGGGATGAGCGATTACATGGTGACGGAAACGAGCGGCCCGATCGGGATCCGTTACAGGCCCATCGTCGTCTGGATCCACTGGATTACCGCCACCGTGGTTATCGCGCAGGTGGCGATCGGGTTCGCCTTTCATCGTTTCCTTGAACGGGGCACGCCGGAACGGATGGAAATGTTCGCCTGGCACAAGACCGTCGGCGCCCTGATCCTGATACTTGCGCTGGTGCGCCTGGCGGTCCGGTTGATGAATCCGCCGCCGCCCTATCCGTCGGATTACCCCAGGTGGCGGCGGTTTGCCGCGGTGTGGAGCCACCGCTTCTTTTACCTGATGCTGATCGTCTTGCCGCTCACGGGCCTGGCCGCGGTTTCGGGCCGGGCCGAGGACGGAACCGTGCCGCTGCTGTTCGGCCTGTCGTTGCCGGCCATCCCCGGAATTGCTGAAGAGAATGAGTTCGGCGAGGTTCACGAGATTTTGGTCTGGGTGACACTTGCGCTCGTGGTTCTCCACGTATCGGCGGCGCTCTACAACCAGTTCGGCTCGGGAAGCCGTGTCGCGGACCGAATGCCGCCGTTCCGATCGCGAGACCGGCAGGCCTAGCGGCTCGCCCGGCTCGGCAATAGCCACAGCATCGCCCCGGCCAGGGCGGCGATACCGGCGGAGACCGTGAAGGTTTCCATCGGGCCACCGCGGTCCCACAGCAACCCCGCGCCAAGGCTGGCCAGCAAGGTCGCGACGCCGCTGGCAAAAAAGAAGGCGCCAAAGCTGGTGGCGCGCTGGGCCTCTGGCGCCGCGTCGGCGATCATGCGCGCGAATATCCCCTGGGTCAGCGCCATATGCGCACCCCACAGGGCAATGCCGGCGAACACCGCCCAAAGCGCGCTGGCCTGCGCCAGCCAGAGGTTGGCGACGATCAGCACGCCAATGCCGCTGAGCAGGATCGACCTCGGCTCCATCCGGTCGCTGAGCGTGCCGGCCGGATAGGCCAGCACCATGAACGCGAGACTGAACAACGCCAGCGCCAGCGGCGACCAGGCCGGAGCAAGTCCGACGTCCAGCGCCTTCAGGATCAGGAAGCCTTCGGAAAAGCGGGCGAGGCCAAACAGGAATCCGACACCGATCAGCCGCCTGACTTGCTTGTCGAGCGAGCGCCAGCCGCCCCAGGCGACGTCGCCATTGCCCGCGAGGTGCCGCGCGGGCTCCTTCAGCATCGCCCAGGCGAACAGGAAGGAAAGGAACGCCGGGATCGCGGCAATCCAGAAGACGGTCCGGATATCGCCCGCCAGCAGCAGCATCAGGCCGATCGCGGCCAATGGCGCGACGGTACCTCCCACCGTGTCGAGCGCCTGCCTCAGGCCATAGGCCGCACCCCTGAGTTCCGCCGGAGTCTCGTCAGCGATCATGGCATCGCGCGGTGCGCCGCGGATGCCTTTGCCGATGCGATCGACGAAGCGCGCGCCGAGCACCGGCAGTGCGCCTTGCGCCAGCGGGAACAGCGGCTTCGACAGCGCCGCCATCCCATAGCCCAGCAGGATCCACGGCTTGCGTCTTTGCTGCTTGTCGCTGAGCCTTCCCGAAACCAGCTTGGCGAAGTTGGCGGTGGCCTCCGCAACGCCATCGATCGCCCCCATCGCGACGGCCGGCAGGCCCAGGGTGATGGTCAGGAAGGCGGGCAGCAGCGCGTGATAAATCTCGCTCGACAGGTCCATCAACAGGCTGACGATGCCCAAAATCCAGACGGTCCGGGGAAGCCTTGGGCGTGTCGCCATGACGGTTGCGTACATGCAAATTTGCCAATTGCGAAATCTTTGGTAGCTTCAATTTCATGTGGGGGAATTCGTCACCGGGCGCGTTGGCGTCGCGCTTCGCCAGTCTGGTCGAACAATTGGGCGGGGATACCGCGGCGGCCAAGGCTGCCGGGCAGCAACGGGATCTGCTGGCCGCCGTTGGAATGACGGAGCCGGCAACGCTCAATCAGGTCGCTGCGAGGGTGAAGCGGGGTGCTCCGGCCATCAGCCGGGCGATCGACGCGCTGGTCCGGGCCGGGCTGGTCGATCGCCAGGCCGATCCCGACAACCGGCGGAGGCTTCAGTTGCGCCTGACCGAGGCCGGGCGGGAACGGCTCAACCGGCCGCCGGCCGCCGATCATTCGCTGGAGGGCCGCATCGCCAAGCTCTCCCACAGCGAACAGCGTGCGCTGGAGCGCGGAATCGAAATTCTCGAACGGCTGCCGCGCTAGCAGCCCAGGCTGTTGCCGCAGTGCAGCATTTCGGCTAAGGGCGCGCCGAACTCTTTCCGGGACAATCGATAATGAATTTGCGCAACGTCGCGATCATCGCGCACGTCGACCATGGCAAGACGACCCTTGTCGACCAGCTTTTCCGCCAGTCGGGCACCTTCCGCGAAAACCAGCGCGTCGAGGAACGCGCCATGGATTCGAACGAGCTGGAAAAGGAGCGGGGCATCACCATTCTCGCCAAATGCACGTCGATCGAGTGGAGCGACGGCAAGGGCGAAACCACGCACATCAACATCGTCGATACGCCCGGCCACGCCGACTTCGGCGCGGAGGTGGAGCGCATCCTCAGCATGGTCGACGGCGTCATCCTGCTGGTCGACGCGGCCGAAGGGCCGATGCCGCAGACCAAGTTCGTCACCGGCAAGGCGCTTTCACTGGGCCTGCGTCCGATTGTCGTGGTCAACAAGATCGACCGTCCCGACGCGCGTCCGGCCGAGGTGCTCGACGAGGTGTTCGAGCTGTTCCTGAACCTCGACGCCAATGACGAGCAGCTCGATTTCCCGACGCTCTACGCCTCGGGCCGCGCCGGTTATGCGGGCCTCACCGACGACGTGCGCTCGGGCGACCTCACCCCGTTGTTCGAGAAGATCGTCGAGCATGTCCCGGCGCCGAGCCTCGATCCCGACGCCGAGTTCAAGATGCTGGCGACGTTGCTCGACCGCGACAACTTCCTCGGCCGCATCCTGACCGGGCGGATCGAGAGCGGCACGCTCAATTTGGGCGATCCGATCCGGGCGATGGACGTCAATGGCGAGGTCGTCGAGGACGGCCGCGTGACCAAGCTGTTCGCCTTCCAGGGCCTTGAGCGGGTACCGGTCGAGACGGCACGGGCGGGCGACATCGTCGCTATCGCCGGCCTGGTGAAGGCCACCGTGTCGAACACCATCGGCACGCCGCAGATCACCGAGCCGCTGCATGCGCGCGAGATCGACCCGCCGACCCTGGCAATGAGCTTCGCGGTCAACGACAGCCCGTTCGCCGGCAAGGACGGCGACAAGGTGCAGAGCCGCGTGATCCGCGACCGGCTGGAGCGCGAGGCCGAGGGCAATGTCGCGATCCGCGTCAGCGAAACCCAGGGCGGCGACGCCTTCGAGGTCGCCGGCCGCGGCGAGCTCCAGCTTGGCGTCCTCATCGAGACCCTGCGCCGCGAGGGCTTCGAGCTGTCGATCAGCCGCCCGCGCGTGCTGTTCCGCGACGGGCCTTCGGGCCGCGAGGAGCCCTATGAAACGGTCGTGGTCGACGTCGACGACGAATTTTCCGGCACGGTCATCGACAAGATGGCGCTCCGCAAGGCGGAGATGACCGACATGCGTCCCTCGGGCGGCGGCAAGACCCGCCTGACCTTCTCGGCGCCGTCGCGCGGCCTGATCGGCTATCATGGCGAATTCCTGTCCGACACGCGCGGCACGGGCATCATGAACCGGCTGTTCGAGAAATATGGCCCCTACAAGGGCCCGATCAGCGGCCGTCAGAATGGCGTGCTGATCTCGATGGAGCAGGGCCCGGCGGTGGCTTATGCGCTGAATGCGCTCGAGGACCGCGGCATCATGTTCATCTCGCCCGGCGAGATGCTCTATGAGGGCATGGTGATCGGCGAGAACGCCAAGCCGCAGGACCTTGAGGTCAATCCCTTGAAGTCGAAGCAGCTGACCAACTTCCGCGCCTCGGGCAAGGACGAGGGCATTCGCCTCACTCCGCCCAGGCGCATGACGCTCGAACAGGCGATCGCCTACATCCAGGACGACGAGCTGGTCGAGGTCACCCCCAAGGCGATCCGCATCCGCAAGCGCTTCCTCGACCCGCATGAGCGCAAGCGGGAATCGCGGAAGATGGAGGCCGCCTGAGATGCCGAGCGCGGCGAAGCGATTGCGGAGCAATCGTTAGCAGCGCGAAGAGCCGGCGAAATGACGAAAACGCACTGTCCCCCAGACAGTGCTGGTTTTCGTCATGGACGACGGGTCGCGTCAGCGAACCCGATCGACGTCACGGATTTACTCCGTGACGGCCTGTCGCCCTGCTAGCAAAGCGGATCGCC
>DASTOV010000121.1:0-6570 GCA_035720125.1 Sphingomicrobium sp.
TCCCGCACGACGCCCAGGCGGTGCGGGCCCACATGCGCGGCACCGAAATAGACATCCTCGTCGAGCTTGGCCTTGGCACCGGAAATGGCCGCGCGGTCTCGGTCGACCTCGGCCCCGGCTACATCAAGGAAAATGCGGCGACGTCATGATTACGGCCAACGAAACCGCACGCCTGCTGATCGAGGCACTGCCCTATATCCGGCGGTTCACCGGCAAGACCATCGTCGTCAAGGTCGGCGGGCTGCCGATGACCGATCCGGAACGAATGCGCAGCCTGGCCAAGGATATATTGCTGCTTCATTCGGTCGGGATCCGGCCGGTGCTGGTCCATGGCGGCGGTCCGCAGATCGACGTTGAAATGGCCAAGGCCGGAATCGAGGTGAAGCGCGTCGAGGGCCTTCGGGTCACCGATGCCGAGGCGCTCGACATCGTCCGCATGGTGCTGGTCGGCAAGACCAACCGCGACCTCGTCGCCGCGATCAACGCGCTGGAGCCGGTAGCCATCGGCGTCGCCGGCGAGGACGGGCGATTGCTGGAGGTCGAGCCGGTCGACGAGAGGCTCGGCTTCGTCGGGCGCGTCACCAGGGTTCGCGGCGCCCTGCTCCACGACTTCCACGACGACGGGCTGATCCCGGTCGTATCAACCGTGGGCGCGGATACCTCGGCGCAGCCCTTCAACGTCAACGCCGACGATGCCGCGCGCGCCATTGCCGTCGCCATGCAGGCCGAAAAGATCATCTACCTGACCGGCGCGCCGGGGCTGCTGGAGAATCCCGCCGACCCGTCCAGCCTGATCCACCGCCTGACCGCAGCCGAAGCCCGCCGACGGATCGAGGATGAGAGCGTCACCGGCGGCATGATCCCGAAGCTGCTGGCTTGCGCGGAAGCGGTCGAGGGCGGGGTCGGCAGCGCGCACATGATCGACGGCCGTGCCAAACACGCGATCCTGGTCGAACTGTTCACCGACGAGGGCATCGGCACCATGGTCGCAGGGGAGAATCGCCGATGACCAAGAACCAGCGCCAGCGGATGATCGCCGACTGGCTGCGCCAGTTCAAAGTCGGCAGCCAGGAGGAACTGGTAGCGCGCCTTACCCTGGCCGGCATCGCCGCCACCCAGGCGACCGTCAGCCGCGACCTGCTGGAACTGGGTGCGGTCAAGCTGAAGCGCGAGGGGTCGATCCGCTATGCGATGCCCGACGAGGTCGAGCCAGGCCATGCCGCGGCCAAGCTGGACCGACTGCTGACCGAATGGGTCGATGCCATCATTCCAGCCGGAAACCTAATCGTCCTGAAGACACCCCCCGGTTCGGCCAATTTGGTCGCCAATGCGCTGGACGCAGCCGGGCTGGAGGAAGTTGCGGGGACCCTGGCGGGCGACGACACCATCTTCCTGGCGATCAGCGACGGCACCAATCCGCAGTCTGTTGCTGCCATGTTGCAGCGACGCCGATCGGGAGCCTAAAGCCGGACAGGCGCGTTGCGCCGTCGAAGGAGATTGACTTCATGATGCGTTTCGCCGCCCTGACGATCCCGGCGCTTTTGGTTGCCGCCTGCGATGGCGGCGCTCCGTCGGCGCCTCCCTTGCAGAACGACATCATGGTTCGCAGCGACGCGCAGCAGAAGCTGTTCGACTTGAACGATCTCGACCGTGCGATCGCCTTGAAGCGGGCAATTACCGACCAGGGCCTCAGGTGCGGCCAGATCGTTTCGACCGGCTTCGTCACGCGGTTCCGCGACATGGACATGTGGACAGCGACCTGCAACGACGAGAGGCAGTGGGCGCTGTTCGTTGGCGCCAACGACAGCGTCCAGGTCCGGCTGTGCGCCGACAATGAACAGATTGGGCTGCCGGCCTGCACGGTTCAGCCCGGCACCGAGGGCGGCACCGGCCTGGAGAATCTGGCTGGGGAATAGCGCGACCTGACCATTTGTCGCACTGGCGAACCTGGTGCTTGCGCGACCTTACTGGTCGCAGCGCCTCGTTTCCTTATACTCGCCCGCGGCCGACTTTTCCTTGATCGTCACGCACTTGCCCTGACGGATTTCCTCGCGCCAGCTTCCGTCCGGGTTGACCTGCTTCGTCCCCTTGGGAACGCGCTTGCCATCCTTGATTTCCCAATTGAAATTCTTGGGCGTCGCCTGGTCGCCGGTCGACGCCTGCGCATAGGCCGCCGAGGCCCCCGCAGCCGCCAGGCCCAGCACGCCAACACCGACAGCGATCTTCAACATGCGAGTCATGGCACTCACTCCCTGGCCGCACATTTAGGGAAATCCAGCTTAACAGCGGCTGAAACGGCGGTTGCCCGGCAGTAACGCACAGGCGGCCCGAACATTCCCCGGCGAAACGCAAAAAGCCCCCTTCCCGCAGGACGGAGGTGATTGAAGATAGAATTTGAGTGCGGCTGGGCGCTTTGCCCTGACGGGCCCGAACCGGGCCAAGTCCCCTTACTTAGCCCTGACGGGCCTTGAAGCGGCGGTTCGTCTTGTTGATGACGTAGGTCCGGCCGCGACGACGAATCACCCGGCAATCGCGATGACGCGACTTCAGCGACTTCAGGGAATTGCGAATCTTCATGGCCGGGACGCCTGCCTTCGTGTCTTAAGTTGTAGGAGGTCTGGAAAACCGGCGGCTCCCCTATGGTGAACGCCGCCCCAAGTCAAGGTTTGGAAGACGCCGCCGCCGGTGCACGTGGCCCCCTTGGATCGAACAGGTCGCCGAAATAGTCGCCTTGCAACCACATCGGCCGCGCCGGAGCATCCGCCATTGACCGGGCAATCCGATAGTTGAGCAGAGCGTAGCGCGCGCCGGCATTCCAGTCGATCTGTTGCGACAAATCGTCCTGCGGCGAGTGATAGGTCTTGCCGAGATAGGCTTCCCAATGCGCCTTGCCGCCATTGGCATGACCGGTCATCAGCAGGACCGCCGGAACCCCGCGGCGGACGAACTTATAATGGTCGGACCGGGTGAAGATCGCTTCTTGCGGCATCGGATCCGGCGAGACGGAGATGCCCATCGACCTGCCCGCTTCGGCCACGGTCGCGCCAATCGTCGAATGGTCGGCGCCGAAGGCGGTGACGTCGCTGAACGGATAGAGCAGCAGCGGCATGTCGAGATCGACCAGCCCGACGATGCTCGATGCCGGCACGGTCGGATGATTGGCGTAATAATCCGCGCCGAGCAGTCCCCGCTCCTCGCCTGTGTTGGCAATGAACAGGATCGACCGCCTGGGGCGGACGGGTTGGGCCGCAAACTGGCGAGCCGCCTCCAGCATCGTGGCAACGCCCGCCGCATTATCGAGCGTCCCGTTATAGATGGCGTCCTCGCCGGGCTTGGCATCCGCCTTGATCCCGAGGTGATCGAGATGGGCCATCAGCACGACATGTTCCGCGGCCAGTGCCGGATCGGAGCCCCTGAGCAGCCCGATGACCTCCGGGCTGGTGAAGTCTTCCCACTTGCTGTTCGACTGCACGCTCAACGTGGGGTGCAGGGCAAAGCCGCGTGGTCCGGTGCGGCTGCTTGCCTTGGCGTGGTGCCGCACCACCGCGAGCGACTTGGGCGCGCCCTCGAACAGGCGGGTGGCCCAGCTGTTCGAAAGGGACAAGAGGACCTGCATCCCGGGGGGCTCGGAGCCAGCCTTGCCCGTTGCATCCACCCAGTCGACGCGCGGCCGTCCGCCTCGGCCGACCGAGCGATCGCTTTGCCCGTCGTTGCGCGGCAGCTCGACGAATCCGACCGCGCCCGCCCGGGCGGCGAACTCTTCTTTGCTGCTGCTGAGATGCGCCGACACGTCGCTCGGCAGGCCGGAAGGCGTGCCTTCAAGAGCGACCGCGATCTTTCCCTTAAGGTCCAGGCCGCGATAATCGTCGAAGCCGTAGCGATTGTCCTGGACGCCGTAGCCGACGAACACGAAGCCCGCCGTCAGATTTCGCGTCCTGGCGGTCACGCTCGGCCGGATCGCCGCATCCTTGCCCGGTTCAAGCGCGACTTGCTTGCCATCGATCGACAGGGTGAGCGTGGGGGGACTGTCATGCGAGGCGCGACGAAACGGCACCTGCTGGAACCAGCTGCCCTTGTCTCCCGCCGGTTCAAGGCCGATGGCGCGAAACTGGGCAGCGACATAATCGGCGGCGATCGCATAGCCCTTCGATCCCGTGTCGCGACCCTCAAGTCCGTCCGAGGAGAGGAATTCGATGTCGGCGCGCACCCGCCGCGCAATTTCGGCTTCGGCGCCCGAAGGTCCCTGGGCGAAAGTGGCGGTCGCAACGAGCAACAGGGCAGCGGCAAGCAAACGCATCAGGCACTCCGATCATTCGGCGTTAACCGCCGGTTATTCCGATCAGGGCTAGTCGAGCCTGCACCGCCGCGCCAGTGCCGCGATCCGCCGTTGATCGAAAGCCGCTGGATTTGCCGATTGGCGCGCATCGCATTATGGGCCGCGCTTACCTTCCTCGCCAAGCAAACCAGGGAACTTCATGAGCATCACGATTTCGAGCGCCTTCGACGCCGGCAACATCCGCGTCGTCGAGCAACGCGGCGACACGATCGATCTCGAGATCGTCAAGGATCATCTGAGCGATTTCCACCAATGGTTCCACTTCCGCCTGGCGGGGGGCGGGGGCCGCGAGGTCACGCTGAGGATCGTCAATTGCGGCAACTCGGCCTATCCGGACGGCTGGCCCGACTACAAGGCCTGCATCTCGCTCGACCGCGAGGATTGGACCCGCGTGCCCGACACCAGCTATGCCGACGGCGTCCTTACCATCCGCCTGGTTCCCGAGACCGACCTGGTGTGGATCGCCTATTTCGCGCCCTATTCGATGGAACGGCACCATGACCTGGTGTCGACCCTCGCCGCCCTGCCCGGCGTCGAATATCGCAGCCTCGGCAAGAGCCTCGACGGCCAGGACATCGATTGCCTGAGCCTTGGCGAAGGCGACCTCACCGTCTGGCTCTACGCACGCCAGCACCCGGGCGAGACGATGGCCGAATGGTGGATGGAAGGCGCGCTCGAAAAGCTGACCGACCCGGACGATCCGGTATCGCGCGTGCTCCGGTCGGCATGCACCTTCCATGTCGTCCCGAACATGAACCCCGACGGATCGCGCCGCGGCCACCTTCGCACCAACGCCGCCGGCACCAACCTCAATCGCGAATGGCACGCCCCCTCGGCCGACAAGAGCCCCGAGGTGCTGTGCGTCCGCAATGCGATGGACGAGACCCCGCCCGACTTCGCCATGGACATCCACGGCGACGAGGCGATCCCCGCCAACTTCCTTGCCGGCTTCGAGGGCATTCCGTCGATCACCGAGCGCCAGAGCAAGCTGCTCAAGCTGTTCAGCGACACGCTGGAGCGTGTGTCGCCCGACTTCCAGACCCGCCAGGGCTATGAGATCCCGGCCCCGGGCGAAGCGAACATGTCGATGTCGACCACCCAGCTCGCCGAGCGCTTCGGCTGCGTGTCGATGACCCTCGAAATGCCGTTCAAGGACAATGTCGATCTGCCCGACGAGGTCTATGGCTGGTCGCCGGAACGCTCGAAATATCTCGCCGGCGCCTGCCTCGACGCGCTCCACGCGATCCTCCCCGAGCTCAAGAAGGCAAAGGCCGAGAAGGCGCAGGTCACGGAGAAGGTGGACGCCTGATGCCTACCCTGGTGCTCCTGCGCCACGGCCAGTCGCAGTGGAACCTCGAGAATCGCTTTACCGGCTGGTGGGACGTCGACCTTAGCGAACAGGGCATTGCCGAAGCGCGCGCGGCGGGCCGGCTGCTGAAAGACAAGGGATTCGAGTTCGACCGCTGCTTCACCAGCGTCCAGACCCGCGCGATTCGTACGCTCCACCTGGTGCTGCACGAGCTCAAGTCGCTGTGGCTGCCCGTCGCCAAGGACTGGCGGCTGAACGAACGTCACTATGGCGGGCTCACCGGCCTCAACAAACAGGAGATGATCGACAAGGTCGGGGCCGAGCAGGTCAAGATCTGGCGCCGATCCTTCGACATCCCGCCGCCGCCGCTGGACGCCGACAGCCCGTACCAGCTGGCAGGCGACCGGCGTTATGCCGGGATCCCGATACCGCAGACAGAGAGCCTGAAGGACACGATCGGCCGCGTGCTGCCCTATTATGACGCGGAGATCGCCCCGGCGCTGAAACGGGGCGAGCGCGTGATGGTGTCGGCGCACGGCAATTCGCTGCGCGCGCTGGAAAAGCATCTGTCGAACATCGCCGATGCGGACATTGTTTCGCTGGAGATCCCGACCGGCCAGCCGATCGTCTATGAACTGGGCGACGACCTGTCGGTCCGCGACCGATATTACTTAAACGAAAGATAGGCAGTCCTAGGCCGCAGCTGTCGCCTTACGGCAGTCCTAGGCCGCAGCCTTAACCCGATACATCGCCTTATCGGCACGCGAAAGGACCGTCACCGGCGTATCGCCCTTCTGAATCAGCGTCACGCCGATCGCCACCGACAGCGGCATCGGCGCCCCTTCGAACAGGCAATCCTCGCAGGCGATGGCGTCGACCAGCCGCTCGGCGGTTTCCAGCGCGCTCTTTTCGTCGGCGTGATCGA
>DASTOV010000122.1:0-4678 GCA_035720125.1 Sphingomicrobium sp.
GGATCCAGCGGATTTTCGGGAAAGCCGCCAGCGCCGGCGCCGTCGCGGTCGGGTTGGTCGCCTTGCTGTCGTTGACGAAGAGGACGCCGTCCTTTTCGCGGATGCGCTCCATCCGGTGCGGCAGGCCGGGGTAGGTGCGAAGGCCTTGTTCGATTTGCTCATCGTCCAGCCCGAGCAGCTTGCAAGCGGAAATTGCTGCAGTTGCATTCTGCGCGTTGTGAGGACCCTGAAGCGCAGGCCAGTGCTCCTGCGAAGGCAGGAGCCCAGACCGCTGCGACAGCAGCGCTTGCGCGCTGGACTGGGCCCCTGCCTCCGCAGGGGCACGCGTAAGGTCGAGCGCGATCCTGTTCGAGGATTGCATCTCAAACAGCCGCGCCTTGCTAGCCGCATAAGCCTCAAAGCTGTCGTACCGGTCGAGATGGTCGGGCGTGATGTTGAGCAGCACCGCCACGTCGCAATCGAGGCTCTGGGTCAGGTCGATCTGGTAGCTCGACAGCTCCAGCACATAGACCCCGACGCCCTTGTCATTTGGGGTCAGCGGGTCCTGCACCAGGATCGGCAGGCCGATATTGCCGCCCATTTCCGTGGGCACCCCAGCGGTCTTCAAAATATGGTGGACCAGCGCGGTGGTGGTCGACTTGCCGTTGGTGCCGGTGATCCCGACCACCTTGTGCGGCGGCAGCTCGGGCCGGGCGCGAGCGAACAGCTCGATATCGCCGATGATCTCGACTCCCGCTTCCCTCGCCCGCTGCGCGATCGGGTGGCGGTTAAGGGGGAGGCCCGGCGTGACGACGATGGAGTCGAAGCGGGAGAGGTCGGAGTCGAGGAAGTCGGCAATCTCAAGCTCCTCCCTAGCCGAAGGCTGGGGAGGGGGACCATCGAACGAAGATTCGATGGTGGAGGGGTCAGCGCCAACCCCTCCACCACTGCCTGCGGCAGCGGTCCCCCTCCCCACAAGCTTCGCTTGCAGGGAGGAGCGAGCGCTTTCCTTGTCATCCCACGCCGTCACCCTGGCCCCGCTCGCAAGCAGCGCTTCGACCGTCGCCAGGCCGCTTCGCGCGAGGCCGAGGACGGCAAAATGTTTTCCTACGAAGGTCCTGGCCGTGATCACCTGAGCTTGAGGGTCGAAAGACCGGCCAGCGCGAGGATGAAGCTGATGATCCAGAAGCGGATTACCACCGTCGGCTCGCTCCAGCCGAGATGCTCGAAATGATGATGGATCGGCGCCATGCGGAAGATGCGCTTGCCGTAGCGCTTGAACCAGAAGACCTGGACGATGACGCTGACCGCCTCCAGCACGAACAGGCCGCCGACGATCACCAGCACGAACTCATGGTGGGTCGCGACCGCCACCGCGCCCAACGCCCCGCCGAGCGCCAGGCTGCCGGTATCGCCCATGAACACCGCTGCCGGCGGCGCATTGAACCAGAGGAAGGCCAGTCCCGCCCCGACAATCGCCAGCAGCAGCACGGTCAGGTCGCCCGCGCCCTTCACATTGGGGATGCCCAGATATTCGGCATAAACCGCATTGCCGACCAGATAGGCGATCAGGGTGAAGGCCACCGCGGCGATGATCACCGGCATGGTGGCGAGCCCGTCCAGCCCGTCGGTCAGGTTCACCGCATTGCCGAAAGCGACGATCACGAAGGCGCCGAAGGCGATATAGGCCCAGCTGAGGTCGATCACCGCCCCCTGGATGAAGGGCAGGTAAAGCTGCGTCCCCGAATGGCGGACCATCAGCCACGTCGCCACGCCGGCGATGATGAATTCCAGCAGCAGCCTTGTTCGGCCCCTAAGGCCCGCATGGTGCGCCTTCTTCACCTTGTCATAGTCGTCGAGGAAGCCGATCAGGCCGAACCCGGCCGTCACCAGCAGGCACGCCCAGACATAGGGATTGGCGAGGTCCATCCATAGCAATACCGCGGCGGCCACCGACACGAGGATCAGCAGCCCGCCCATGGTCGGCGTGCCGCGCTTGGCGAGGTGGCTCTGCGGCCCGTCGGCGCGGATCGGCTGTCCCTTGCCCTGCTTGGCGCGGAGCCAGCGGATGAACACCGGCCCCAGCAGCAGGCCGATGGCCAGCGCGGTTGCGGTTGCTGCTCCGGCGCGGAAGCTGATGTAGCGAATGAGGTTGAGCAGCCCCGGGAATCCAAGCTGCTCGGCCAATATGTAGAGCATTAGTGCCTGGTCCTCTCACCAGCATCTGCCAATTGCATGCCCCCTGCCATCCGCTCGACCAGCTTCGCAAGTCCGATCGAATTGGAAGCCTTGACCAGCACCGCATCGCCGGGCCGGACAAGGCGGGTCAAGATCTGCGTGGCGGCTTCAACATCGTCGGCACGGTTGACGGTCACGTCACCCCCGAGCGCCTGTTCCAGCGGCCGCATCTCTGCGCCGACGAGGACCAGCTGATCCACACCCGCTGCCCTGATCGCCGGAGCCAGGCCGGCATGCAGTTCATCCGCGTGGCTGCCCAGCTCGCGCATCGGGCCCAGCACGGCGATCCGCCGCGTCGCGTCACGCTCCTCGCCCAGCGCCTTCAGGGTCGCCGCCATCGACGCGGGGTTGGCGTTGTAGCTTTCGTCGATCAGCAGAAAGTGGCCGCCATCCAGCGCAATCCGGTGACGTTCGCCCCGGCCCTTCAATCCGCCCATGTCGGCCAGTGCGAGGCCGGCGATCGCGACGTCGGCTCCCGCCGCCTCGACCGCCGCCAGCACGGCCAGCGAATTCTGCACCCAATGATCGCCGCGCTGGGCGATGGTGTAGGTCAGCTCGCTGTCGAGCAGCCGCGCGGTGACCAGGCTGCCGCCTCCTTCCGCCTTGACCGCGTGCAGCGCGGCGACATCCGCCTCGCCATGGCCGAAGGTGATCGTCCGGGCGGCGAACTGGCGCGCCGCCTTCACCAGCCGGTCGCGATAGGGAGTATCTTCGGGCAGGACGGCGGTCCCGTCGGGTTCCAGCCCCTCGAAGATTTCGCCCTTGGCATCAGCGATCGCCTCCATCGAGCCCAGATATTCAATATGCGCCGACGCGATGGTCGTGACCATCGCCACGTGCGGCCGAACCAGCCGGGTCAGCGCCGCAATCTCCCCGGACGCGCTCATGCCCATTTCGAGGATGGCGAACTCGCTGTCGCGGGGCATCCGCGCCAGGCTCAGCGGCACGCCGGTGTGATTGTTGTAGCTCTTGACCGATCGGTGGACCTTGCCCTTCGCAAAGCGCTCCAGCGCGGCGTACAGCGCCTCCTTGGTCGAGGTTTTTCCCACTGATCCCGTAACGCCAATAATTGTACCGCTGCAACGGTTGCGGGCTGCAATCGCAAGGTCCGTGAGGGCCTTGGGGACGTCCTCGACCAGGATATGCGGGCCATCGACGGGCTTCGACACCAGCGCCCCTGCGGCGCCTGCGGCGAGCGCCTTTCCTGCATAGTCATGCCCGTCGGCGGCCGTCCCGGGCATGGCGACGAACAGCCAGCCTTGTAGGATTTCCCGGCTGTCGAACGTCACCCCGGTCACCTCTTTTGGAAACCCGTGCAGTGTCCCGCCGGTCGCGGCAACAATCTCGTCACTGGTCCAAAGGGCGGTCATGCAGCGCACTCCCGCGACACGGTCACATCGTCGAATGGAAGCACCTGATCCCCAATGGCCTGTCCCTGTTCGTGGCCCTTGCCGGCCACCAGCACGATGTCCCCCGTCTTGGCCATGGCGATGGCCTCGGCGATGGCAGCGCGCCGGTCGGCGACCTCGATCGCGTCGGGTGCGCCGGCAAGCACTGCCTTGCGGATCGCGGCCGGGTCCTCGCTCCGCGGATTGTCGTCCGTGATGATCACGACGTCCGATAGCCGCGCGGCCACCGCGCCCATTTCCGGCCGCTTGCCCTCGTCCCGGTCGCCGCCCGCGCCAAGCACGGTGATCAACCGGCCGCCTTCCTTCTTGGCGACATGCGGTTGCAGCGCGGCAATTGCTGCCTCGATCGCGTCGGGCGTATGGGCATAGTCGACATAGACCGGAGCACCGGCGCGGCTGATCACCGCCCGCTCCAGCCGACCTCGGACCGGCGACACCCGCGCCATGCCGCTTAGCGTCGTCGCCCAGTCTCCGCCGGTCGCCAGCACCAGCCCTGCCGCAGTCAGCACATTGTTCATCTGGTAGGCGCCGATCAGCGGCAGGCTGAGCTTTTGCTCCTTGCCTTCGTGCCGCAGCAGCAGCTGCTGGCCGAGCGGGGTCGACGCGCGCGACACCAGCTCGATTGTCTCCGCCCCCGGGCCGACCGTCACCAGCTTCAATCCCCGCCGGCTGGCGTGCTCGATGACCTCGCCAGACTTTGCATCGCCGGTCCAGACAACCGCCACGCCGTCGGCTGGAACCACCTCGTCGAACAGCCGCATCTTGGCCGCGAAATAGGCATCCATCGATGGATGATAGTCGAGATGGTCGCGTGAGAAGTTGGTGAAGGCCGCTGCCTTCAGCCGCACGCCTTCGGCGCGGTACTGGTCGAGCCCGTGGGACGAGGCCTCGTAGGCGACATGGCTGATCCCCATCCGCTTCATGCCGGCCATATTCGACAGGAACGTCACGATATCCGGTGTCGTCAGCCCGGTCGCCACCTGGTCATCGGCGGTGGTGACGCCCAGCGTGCCGATCGAGGCCGAGCGATGCCCGGCCATGCGCCAAAGCTG
>DASTOV010000123.1:0-2733 GCA_035720125.1 Sphingomicrobium sp.
AAGCGGCTTAGCGACCGGATCGACCCATTCCTGCTGTCGGAACATCTTGCGTGGTCGCGTTATGACGGCACTTGCTTTCCCGACTTGCTACCTTTCCCACGCACCAACGAGGCGCTTCAAGTCATCACCCGCAATATCGACATCACCCAGGAGGCGCTCGGGCGGCCCATCCTGATCGAAAATCCGTCGCTATACCTGCAGCTTGACGGCCACGAATGGCCGGAATCCCTGTTCCTGACGGAGCTGGTCAGGCGTACCAGTTGCGGCCTGTTGATCGACGTCAACAATGTGTTCGTCAGCGCCAGCAATCTTGGCTTCAACCCGCAAAGCTATCTCGACGCAATTCCAATCGAGGCAATCGGCGAAATTCATCTGGCGGGCCACAGCCACGACCCGTTGCTGGGCTCGTCGCTGCTGATCGACAGCCATGACGCGCCAGTCGCGGAAGAAGTTTGGGAGCTTTACGACTGGCTGCTTGCGCGCTGCGGCCGCGTCCGGCCGCCGACCCTGATCGAGCGCGACGAGGATGTCCCCGAATTCTGTCGGCTGCTGGCGGAGCGCGAGCGCGCCGCGATCATGATGGCCGGAACTTCGAAAGTCGCGGCCCATGCTTGATTTGGCGTCATTCCAAAAGGCCTTTGCCGCGGCCGCAATGACGGAAGGCCAGCCCGGCATCATGTTCCGGTCACATGCCTTTGCCGTTTACCGCAACACGTCGGCGCGCGGCGCCGTGGAAGCGCTTCGGGCAAGCTATCCGACCGTCGACGCGCTGATCGGCAGCGAGATGTTCACCGAGGTGGCATTGGACTTTCGCCGCGGATGCCCGCCGAACGGGCCCGTCCTGTCCGATTACGGCGCAAACTTTGCTGATTATCTTGCTCTCCAGCCGTGGACCTCGGAACTGCCTTACCTGGCCGATGTCGGCAGGCTCGACTGGCTATGGCTCGAGAGTTTCCTGGCCGCCGGGGCAGAGACACTGCCACGGCCACTTGACACCACTTCCCACATCCGGCTCCACCCCGCCGCGCGCTTTGTCTGGCTCGAAACGCCGGCTCTAACCATCTGGCAGGCGCATCGCGACCCGGCTGGCTTCGACGAGCTGGAACCCGAATGGAGAGCGGAAGGCGCGCTGTTTGCCAGGCCCGGGCTGCACGTTCGTGTCGAGCCCATTGAACCGGATTGCCATCGGCTGTTGCTTTGCGCCTCCGCCCCGATCCGTATTGGGGACCTCGCCGCCGCCGTAGGCGAGGCCTATCCCGATTCCGACGTCCCCGAACTCCTGCGGCGCTGCATCGCGGCCGGAGCGCTGATCATCCAATGAACCAAGGAAAGGATACGTCCATGGCGACGATCGCGGCTGACACCAGCCAATCACTTTATGGCCGACTTACCCGGTTCGCGGAGCGGGCCCTGCCGCTCGACTTGTTGTTGCTGGTCCAGCGACTCGGCATCGCGGCAGTTTTCTTCCAGTCCGGGCGGACGAAGGTCGAAGGCCTGTTCACCATTCCGCAGACCACCATCGACCTGTTCGAGCTGGAATATGCGCTGCCACTGCTCTCCCCGAAGCTGGCGGCATATCTTGCTGCGGGCGCAGAACATCTCTTCCCGATCCTGCTGGTGCTCGGCCTGTTCACGCGCCTGTCGGCCGCTGGGCTGCTCGGTATGACGCTGGTCATTCAGTTCTTCGTCTATCCCGACGCCTGGCCGACCCATTTGAGTTGGGTTGGCCTGATGCTGCCGCTGGTCGCGCTCGGCGGTGGCAGGTTGGCGCTCGATCGGCCGCTCAAGATTTCCTGACCCCCAGCATATTGGAGAAGTTCATGCGTCATTTGATCGTAAGGCTGGCCGCGCTGACAATTCTGTTGGCCGCGCCTGCCGTCACGCCGGCCTTCGCCGAGGCGCCGCCGGAGGTCAGCGTTGCCGAGGATGGGCTCGCCGCCCGAGGTTATGACGTCGCCGCCTATTTTCTGCAGGGCGGGCCAGTCATTGGGAGCGCCGCACACCAACTCCAGTACAAGGGAGCGACATGGCGCTTTGCGTCGGCCGAAAACCTGGCCCGGTTCAAGGCTGATCCGTCCGCCTACGCTCCGCAATTCGGGGGCTATTGCGCCTGGGCAGTGAGCCAGGGCTACATCGCGCCGGGCGATCCCAAGCAGTGGAAGATCGTTGACGGCAGGCTTTACCTCAACGCCAATGCTCGCGCGAAGGAGCTGTGGGAGGCCGATCAGGCAGAAGCAATCGTACGCGGACACGCCAACTGGCCGGGCGTCTTGACCAACAACCAGGATAGCGAACGATGACCTACCGATTGAAGCCGCTGCAGGCATTGCTTCTCTTTCCATTGCTGTCCGCCGCTGCTCCGTTGGAGGATTATGCAGAACCGTACCGCATCCTCCAGCAAGCCAGCCGAGCGCTCGATCCGGCGTTGGCCGCATCGGCCTATGCATCGTCCGCGGCGCTGATTTTTGAGTACCCAGGGGTGCCGCGCGAGGAGTTCAGAGGCACGGAAGCCATTCGTGCCAGCTACGTCCGAAGCTTTGGCCAGGTCGATGCTGGCACGGCGATGGCGGTCGACTTCCGCTTTAATGGGGTCGGGCCAAGTGCTGAACCCCACACCGGCGTCTTTCGCCTTGATGCGACCGTAAAGGGCCGGCCAATCACGTTCTACGGTCGCTTCACAGTGAAGCTGGTGAAGCAGGACGGGCACTGGCGTTTCGCCGAGGATCGGGGGAC
>DASTOV010000124.1:0-14987 GCA_035720125.1 Sphingomicrobium sp.
GTGTCTATGGCCTTTGCGAGGACGACAATGTCATCGGAACGGCCTTCTTCGTCATGGATTTGGTCGAAGGGCGGATCGTTTGGGATGCGAGCTTCCCCGGGCTGACGCCCGCCGATCGCGCTGCCCACTTCGATGCGATGAACGCCACCATCGCCCAGCTGCACAGCTACGATCCCGACGCGGTTGGCCTAAGCGATTATGGGCGCGCGAGCGGCTTTGTCGAGCGCCAGGTTGCGCGCTGGTCGAAACAGTATGTCGGCGATGTCGAAGCTGGCCGGGTGCCGGCGATGGATCGGCTGACGGCCTGGCTGCGCGACAATCTCCCCCCCGATAGCGGCGACGCTCGCATCGTCCATGGTGACTTTCGGTGCGACAATATGATCTTCGCCACTTCCGAGGCGCGGGTCGCGGCGGTGCTCGACTGGGAGCTGTCGACATTGGGCGACCCCGCGGCAGATTTTGTCTACCACCTTATGATGTACCGGATGCCTGCCGGGATGTTCACCGGACTTCAGGGGCTCGACTTTGCCGGCCTCGGCATTCCGGCCGAGCAAGACTATGTCGACGCCTATATCCGGCGGACGAACCGCGGCAGCCTCCCTCACTTGGATTATCTGATGGTGTTCGTCATGTTCCGCCTCGCCGCCATCTGCCATGGCATCCGCGGACGACTGGCGCGGGGAAGCGCTTCGTCGGCCCATGCCGAAGCGACGGCGGCACTTACCGAACCACTCGCTGAGCTGGCGTTGGGACAGGCAAAAGCCGCCCGGCTTTGATCGGCGAGCCAAATGATTTTATCGGAAGTTAATCGCAAAGCGCCGGACGAGTCGCCTGGCCATTGCGAAACGCAGCCGACGGGGGTCCGGGCAATGCGATTTTGTCGGGCTAGAAGCCACTGAACATGGACCGGCCAAGCCACAGCTGGGCGACGGACGCCGATCCGCTCGATAGCGAACAGCCGTCGGTCAAGGGCATCATCGATGACCTTCGCCGAGTGCCGCTCGCCCGGTTGTTGGCGACGGCGCTGATCATCGTCTGGGCGATCCTGTTTGCCCGTTTCAGCTGGGAGGTGCCGATCGACCTCCCTGGCATCGGCAAGACCATTCCGATCGCGACCGACGCCGAGCGCGCGCTTTTCGACTGGCGCCAGAGCATCGGGGAGCCGCGGGTGGCCGAGGATCAGCGGATCCTGCTGATCCCCTATACGCAGGATACGCTTCGTGCGACGGCCAAGCGCTCTCCGCTCGATCGGGCAATCCTCGCACGGGCGCTGGCCAACATCGACAAATTGGGCGCCAGGGCGATTGGAATCGACATATTGATCGACCAACCCCAGCCCGAAGACGAGCAGTTGCTGAGCACGCTGGAAGCCATGCAGACGCCCGTGTGGATCGCCTATGCCAATCGTCAAACGGCGCTGGATGAAATTGAGCAGTGGCAGCAGCAATTCATGGACAATTGGTTTCGTCGGTTGGCCGACAGCAAGGTCCGGCCGAGCTCGATCCGCCTCGAAACCGATGGCGACAATGTGCTTCGCCGGTGGCCGGCCTTGCCTCCTGGATTGCCGGATTTCCTGCCTAATGCCTTGGCGGGCGCCGACCCCACTTTCGAATATCAGGGAAGCGTCGAATTTCGAGCGCCAGTCAATTCCGAACGCAATGTCTTCCCCAGTTTCCCGATCGACCTTTTTGCCGACGCGTCGACAGCGTCGCTTTTTGCGGACCAAGTGCGCGGGCGCACTGTAATCGTTGGCGGCGAGCTGCCCGACCGCGACCAGTTCGAAATCCCGTCAAGCAGGCTGGGCGGTCCGACGATGAGCGGGCTTGAAGTCCACGCGACGATGGTGGCGCAGTTGCTCGACGGCCGCCTGCCGCGGCCGGCGGGATCGACATCTCTGTGGACGCTTGCCGTGCTGGTGGTGCTGTGCGGGGCGTTCACCGCCATGCTCGACGTTCGCCCATGGGTCGTCGCGATGGCCATCTTCGGCCAACTGGTGTTTTTTGGTGCTGCGCCCTTCTTCTTCGAATGGAATGGCATGGATACCTACGGGTTGCCAGCATTCGGGTGGCTGGGCGGGTGGACACTGGCCTATGCCGCGACCGGTGCTTCGGTTCGCGCGGTGGGATCCGAACAGCGCCGCTACGCCCAGTCGGCGCTCGGCAAATATCTGCCGAAGGATATCGCCGCGCAGATTCTGCGCGACCCAACCAGGCTTTCGCTGACCGGCGAGAAGCGTTCGATCTACACTTTATTCACGGATATCGAGGGTTTCACGGCGCTTAGCCACCGATTGCCGCCCGATCGCGTTGCGACCCTGCTCAACGAATATCTCGACGGCATGTGCGACATCGTCCTCGATCATGGCGGCACGATCGACAAGTTCGTGGGCGATGCGGTGGTCGCCTTCTGGGGCGCACCCATTTCTCAGGAAGATGACGCGGATCGTGCGGCCGCTGCCCAGGTCGCAATGATGCGCTTCACGCGCGAGTTTTCGGGCATGCACAATGATACGGGCGCTCCGCTCGGCCGTACCCGTGTCGGCTTGCATTACGGGGAGGCGGTGGTCGGCAATTTCGGCGGCAAGGGACGACTCAGCTATACTGCACTCGGCGACGCCATGAACTGCGCCGCCCGCCTCGAAGGCGCGAACAAATATCTGAAGACCGCGGCGTTGATCAGTGACGAAGCCAAGTCGCGTACGACGCTCGACCTGTTCAGGCCGATGGGCAGGATCGTCCTTTCCGGCCGGGCAACACCCATCGTTGTTTGGGAGCCGGCACCGGATTTCGATCCTGAAGTTCGTGCCGAATTGGAACGACTATGGCGGGCTTTCGACGCGGGTGACCGTTCGGCGCTCGACGCAATCGAACAAATTTGCTTAATCCAGGATAATGATGCGGCACTTAGCTCATTCGCTTGTCGACTTCGGGAAGTGGGTCCGGGAGGTGCCACCGAGCTCAGGGAGAAATGACATGGCCCGCCTTTCGCTGGTCGCGCTGAGCGCCGCCCTGGTCGTTTCGTCAGCGACCGCCGCCGCCGCCGCGGTGCTGGTCGTCCGTTCGTCGGGACCTTCGGCGTCCTCCTATCCGCCGGGAAAAGCCCTGCCCGACAACCATGTGCTAAAGCTCAAGGCCAGCGACACGGTCATCCTCCTCGATTCACGAGGGACGAGGACGCTGCAGGGCCCGGGAGATTTCAGCGTTTCGGCGGACGCCGCGCCATCTGCCGCCGCGCGAACGGCCGGCACCAGCACGCGCCGTGTCCGGCTTGGGGCCGTGCGCGGAACCGGCACACGCAGCGTCTGGCAGGCCGACCTCGGGCAGTCCGGCAATGTCTGCGTTGCCAATCCCGCCGATCTTGGCTTGTGGCGCGCGGACAGCAGCGGCGAGACGAGCGTCACCCTGACCGAGGCTGCCAGCGGCAAGAAGGCAGAGGTGAAGTTCGCCGCGGGCCAGTCGATTGCACCCTGGCCTACAGCATTGCCGGCAACGTCAAATACAAGGGTGGATGTGACGGGGCTGGGTACGCCCACGACATTGACGCTCAAGGTCTTGTCGCCGATTCCGACTGGACTGGAGGGTATGGCGCAAAGCCTGATCCGGGCCGATTGCGAAGCACAGCTGGACGTGCTGATCGATACCTTCAGCGCGCGATCGGCGGGCTGACGAAGCATGAGCATGGCGTTTGGCCTATACCTCGCCCTCTTCGGGGTAACGCTGCTTGCGATTCTCGCAAGGGCCAGACTTGCCAATCACATCTTGCTCGGCGTCGCTGGATTGATCGGGCTCGTCTACGGCGTCTGGATCCACGGATTCATCGCCGGATTGTTGCCCTTCTTGATCCTGATCGTGGCCGCGGTTCAGATTGCAAGCGCGATCGGAGCCAATCGCACCGCCAAATTCTCCCCGGAAGAAAATGCAATGCTCGAAGGCCCGCTACACGGACTTGGGCGCGCACAGGCCCGACGCCTGCTCGATCAGGGCATTTGGATCGAGGCGCGCGCCGGGGACGTCCTGATCAGGGAAGGCGAGCCAGCGGCACAGCTTTACTACCTCGCCACGGGTGCGGGTGACGTCCATGCGCGCGGCAACCTTGTCGGCCGCGTTGTGCCCGGCCAGTTGATCGGCGAGGCGACGGTCTTGGGTGAGGCGGCGGCGATCGCCACCGTTACCCTCACCCAGCCGGCCCGCGTCTGGTGTGCGCAGGGCCGATCGCTCAATGCCTATCTCGCGGCCAATCCCGACGCCCGCTACGCGCTGGAACATAGTTTCACGGTCAGCCTCCGTGAAAAGCTGGACGCCATGAACCGCGCCGCCACGATGGGCTCCACGACATAGGTCTTCCCGACCTTAGTTGGTCGGAAAACCGCGCCGCTTCAGCAGTGCATCAACATCCGGATCCCGGCCGCGGAATTGGCGATAGGCCTCGGCGCGATCGGTCTCGTTGCCCGTCGAGAGAAGGTAGACCCTGAACCCATCGGCGATCTTGCGATCGTAGGGATTGCCGGTCGCCTTGAACGCTTCCCAGGTGTCGGCGTCCATCGTCTCCGACCAGAGGTAGCTGTAATAGCCGGCAGAATAGGAATCCGAAGAGAACAGGTGGCTGAACTGCGGCAGCCGGTGGCGCATCACCATCTCCTTCGGCATGCCAAGCTTGGCCAGCGCCTCCCGCTCGAACTTGTCCGGATCCACAACGCCATCGGGCGACGTATGGAGCATCATGTCGACCAGGGCCGACGACAGATACTCGACCGTTGCAAAGCCCTGGTTGAACGTTTCGGAAGCTTCGATCTTCTTGACGAGCGCATCGGGCATTGGCTGGCCGGTTTGATAGTGGCGGGCGAACTTGTCGAGCACTGGCCTGGTGAGCAGCCAATTCTCATTCACCTGGCTCGGATACTCGACGAAGTCCCGCGGACTTCCGCCCAGCGAAGGATATTTGACGTCCGAGAGATAGTAATGAATGGCGTGGCCGAATTCGTGCCAAAGCGTCTCGGCGTCATTCTGGCTGATCAGCACCGGCTGCCCGGACGAGGGCTTGGTGAAATTATTGTTGTTTGAACCCAGAACGATCTTGTCGCCGAGCAGGCCTGCGCGGCTGCGATAGGTTGTCGCCCAGGCTCCCGACCGCTTGCCCTGTCGGGCATAGGTATCAAGGTAAAAAAGACCCGTCACCTCGCCGGTCTTGGCATTGCTGACCTCAAAGGTGCGGATGTCGGGGTGGAAAACGGGCACCTTGCCCGTGTTTTCGGCGAACTTCAGGTCGTAGAGCTGCTCGGCCGACCAGAACATGCCGTTCACAAGGTTGTTGAGCTCGAAATAGGGCTTAATTTCGTCCTGGCTGAGGTCGTACTTCGCCTTCCTGACCTTCTCCTGGTAAAAGCGATAATCCCAGGGCTCGATGGTCGTGACGCCGTCGTTGGCCGCGAATGGCTTCATGTCGGCGACTTCCTGATTGACCCGCGCAACCGCCGGCTTCCAGACCCGCATCATCAGGTCCATCGCCTTGGCGGGCGACTTGGCCATCGTGTCCTGCATGCGCCAGTCGGCATGCGTCGCATATCCCAGCAGCCTGGCGCGATCGGCGCGTAGCTTTACGATCTTGGCGATAAGCGCATTGGTGTCGTTGGCATTGCCATTGTCGCCGCGCTGGACGAACGCGCGCCAAACCTTCTCGCGCAGCGACCTGTCAGTGCCAAAGCTCAGCACTGGCTCGACGGCCGAGCGGGTATTGGCGATCGCATAGCTTCCGGCAGGCAGCCCCGCGTCCTTGGCGGCTGCCGCGGCGGCATCCTTCACGTCGGCGGGCACTCCAGCCATCTCCGCCTCGGTGGCTTGCGTATAGGTCGATTCATCGGCCAGCAGCTTTGAGTTGAAGTCGGAGAAGGCGGCCGCAAGCTGCTGGTTATAGTCCGACAGCTGCTCTTTCTGCGCGTCGTTGAGGCTGGCGCCGCGCCGGACGAAGCTTTCATAAGTCCGGGTCAGCAGACGAACCTGCTTCGCATCCAGGCCGATTTGCTCGCGCTGCTCGTAAAGCCTGGCGATACGGTCGAAAAGCTTCGGGTTGAGTATGATCTTGTCATAGGCCGCCGACAGTTTCGGCGACCATTCCTTGTTGATCGCCTGCACTTCCGGCGTCGACAGATTGCTGGAATGGACGCCAAAGATCGACTGGACATAGTCGAGCCGCTCGCCGGCCCGTTCCATCGCCTCGATCGTATTCTCGAAGCTCGGAGCTTCGGGATTGTTCGCGATGGCATCGATCTCTCGCAGCATGTCGTCGATGCCATACTGGAAAGCTTCTCCAAACTGCGCGGGCTTCACCTGATCCCAGGGCGGCACCCCGTCATATGGGCCGGTCCATTTCTTCAACAGGATATTGTCCGGCACGACGGCCGTGGCCGCGCTTGAAGCGGCGACGGTTTCGGCGAACGCAGGCATTGCGACGGCGGAAATAGCAATGGCAGCAGCGCCGCCCAACAGAAGATTCTTCAACTCAAACCCCTCCCAGGAACGGAAATTTGTGTCGGCTCCTAGCCGCTTCGGTCTGAACGGCACGTAACCATTTCGACAAGCGGCGGAAAGGGTCGATGAAGGGAGTCAGTCAAGGATGTCGGACGCGAGCAGCAGCAGCAATTTCACATCGATCGCGCAGCCCTCCGCGCGCTTCCGCTCGACGAAGGCGGCAACCCTCGATCGAGGGACAAGGTGCACTTCGATCTGCTCATGCTCGGTACCGCCACCGTCGCCGACGCGGTGGAGACCGTGCGCGCGGACCAGCGTAAAGCCCTCTGAGACCATCCCGGGCGAACTGAAGAACTCGCCGATCACCTCGATCCGGTCGGCGGTGAAGCCGGTTTCCTCCTCCAGCTCCTTGACCGCGGTTCCTTCAATCGTCGCGTTCGGATCCTCATCGCCGACCAGCCCGGCCGGCATTTCGAGACACTTGCGTTCGCCCAATGGCGTTCGCGGCTGCTCGACCAGCACGATCTTTCCATCATCCTCGGCGACGATCACGACCGCATGCACGCCGCCGCAGCGCTCGACATATTCCCACGTCCCATCGCGAACGATGCGGAGATATTTGCCTTGCCACTCGATGATCTTGTCGCCGCTCATAGCTCGATCAGCTTGTCCGGGATTTCGTTGGTGTCTTCGCCGGTCTTTGGGAAATGCACGGCCAGCACCTCGCCAATCTGCTCGACCGCTGCAACGATCCCATTGCCCGGTCGACCCGCCTTCACCTCAGCCAGCAACGCCGTCATTGCCTCACCCCACGTCTCTGGCGTCGTCACCTTGGTGATTGCTTCGTCGCCGACAATTTCGGCACGATGCTCGGCCATCGACAGATAGATGAGGATGCCTGTGCGGCCGATCGTGCGCCGCTCCGCACCCGTCCTGAACAGCATGATCGCCCGGCGCCTAACGCGACGAGTCTTGGTGGAACCCGGTGTCAGCAGCATCCGCAGCGGCCGCCATTTCAGGATGAACAGCACGGCAAGGAATTTCAGCAGCGCAAAGAACAGCAGCAGCGTCAAAAGCTCGCGCAGCCCCGGTTCGACCGACCAGCCGTGCAGCCGGTCGTACCAGGCGATGAGCTGCTGCGGCATGGCAGCGAAGAACGCTAGCACCGCGACCATCGCCAGCACGGCCCAGTGCAAGCCTACGTCGTGATAGGCATCCGACTGGTCGGCGCAAATGGCGATGATCTCGCCATCGCTCTTTTCCTCGGCGGCTGCGATTGCCGCGCTCACGCGAGCATGGTCTTCCGTGGAAAGCTTCAATGTCACCATCCCCCCGATGCGCCTCCACCGCCGAACGACCCGCCCCCGCCGGAAAAGCCACCGAAGCCCCCGCCTCCTCCGCCCCAGCTTCCGCCACCCCAGCCGCCACCCCTTCGTGCACCGCGACTGAGCGCGTCCAGGCCCCACAGGATGACTGCGACATCCCCGCTATCGAGGCCGCCGCGCCGGCGGCCCTTGCCGCGATAACGGCGCCCACCCGCTGCACGGGCGATCGAGCCAATGATCACGAAAAAGACAATGACGATGAAAATGACCGGGATCGGATTGACGTCGACCTCAAGCCGGCGGCTCTCCGCCGCGCCGATTTCCTGCGCCCGCCTGGCCGCTTCCTCCGGCGGCAGGTCCATCATGGTAATGATCTGCCCGGCGCCTGCGGCGATGCCCCCCGGCAAGTCGCCATCGCGAAACTTGGGCAGGATGCTTTCGCGAATGATGACACTCGACACGGCGTCGGTCAGGAAGACGCGAGCACCATAACCGGTTTCGATCCGGACTTTCCGGTCTGATGGTGCGACCAGAAGGATGACGCCATCATCCTTCTGTTCATTCCCGATTCCCCATTCACGGCCGAGGCGATAGCCATAATCCTCGATCGTTCGCCCTTCGAGACTTGCAATGGTGGCAATCACGAACTGGCGGCCAGTGCGTTGTTCGAGCGCCTCGGATTTGGATGTGAGGTCGGCTTCCTGCGCAGGCGTCAGAACATCGGCCTGATCCACCACGCGCCCCGTGAGCTTGGGAAATGTCTGGGCAAGCGCCGGCGTGGCGGCGAGCAGCGCCGCCATCCACAAGCCGGCCAGGAAACGGATCATCTTAGCCCGCGGTATTGAAATCGACTGTGGGCGCTTCCTGCGCGCCGGCCGCCGCCTCGAATGGCACCTTGGGCTTCGCACCGTAGAAAATCTTGGCGCCGATCGCGTCGGGGAACGTGCGGATGCGGGTGTTATAGGCCTGTACCGCTTCGTTATAGTCGCGGCGAGCAACCAGAATCGAATTCTCGGTGCCTTCGATCTGGCTCTGCAATGTCAGGAAATTCTGGTTCGACTTGAGGTCGGGGTAGGCCTCGAACGTCGCCAGCAGCCGGCCGAGCGAACCGCCAAGCTGGCTCTGCGCATTATTGAACGCCCGCACCTTCGCAGGATCGTCGAGATCGGCAGCGTTGATCTGCACGCTTGTCGCCTTCGCGCGCGCCTCGGTCACCTCGGTCAGCACGTTCTTTTCCTGCTCGGCATAGCCTTTCACCGTTTCGACCAGGTTTGGAATAAGGTCGGAACGGCGCTGATATTCGCTTTGCAGATTGCCCCACTTGGCGTTCACATTCTCCTCGGCCGTCGGGACCGAATTCAGCCCGCAGGCGGCCAGGCTCAATGCGGCCAACGGAGCAAGCAGCTTCAAGCGGCGAATTGCAGTCATGTTTCACACCCCATCATTGCGTGAGCGCAAAGGTAGAGGGATGTGCGCGATTTTCAATCGGCTGTTTTACCACGGCAACACACTTTGGCCTTGATTGCTTTCCTTTCGGCCCGGCCACGCTAGTCTTCAAATCCTCGCGGCGCTTCGAAGGGGATCGTGATGCTTTCCGAATTCAAGGCTTTCATCGCCAAGGGCAATGTCCTGGACCTCGCGGTCGCTGTGATCATCGGCGGCGCCTTTGCCACCATTACCACCAGCCTGACCGGCGACATTATCATGCCGATCGTCGGCGCGATCTTCGGCGGGCTGGATTTCAGCAGCCATTTCATCGTGCTCGGCGCAATCCCCGAAGGCTTTGCCGGCAACCCGGCAAGCTATGCAGAGCTTAAGGAGGCCGGCGTGCCGGTCCTGGGCTGGGGCCAGTTCCTGACGGTCCTGATCAATTTCCTGATCCTCGCCTACGTCATCTTCCTGCTGGTACGAAGCGCCAACAAGATGACGAAGAAGGCCGAACAGGCGCCGTCCGGCCCCAGCGAAGTCGACCTGCTCGCCGAAATCCGCGACGAGCTGCGAAAGCGGGGCTAAAGCTTTACCAGCATCTCCGGAATCCTGTCGGATCCAGGTCCCACATCCCAGTGGACCTGGCGTCCGCCCGGAGCGGCGGTCAGACCGTCTTCGCTATTGTTGGTCAGAATCTCGCCATCTGTGGTGACGGTGAATCGCCCCTCGGCGCGTGATCGCGGGCCGTCTGCGTCCTTGTCTGGCAACCCCAGCATTTTCGCCCGGGCGCCGAACGGGCCTTTGCCGCCGGTGAGAGCGGGCGCGGTGACCAACACGGACCCATCTGCCCGCCGCCGAAGCATGATGAACGGGATGACCATGTCGGTGTCGGGCATCATCGGGAAGGCATAGTCCTGCGTCAGCCGGCCTTCGAAGTGATAGTCGACATCGAACAGACCCTTGCCCTTGTAGCTAACTGACCGCCAGCCGGCATATTTGGTCATGTTTGCGGCGAACCGGCGGCTGGACTCGTCGTCCGAGCCCGGCAAGCCGAACAGCCTTGCCATGTCGTCCGATTCCTTGCGCTTTTGCTGGGCCTTTTCCGCAGCCTTCTTGGCATAATCGGCCTTGAGTTCTGCCAGCTGCGCGGAGGTGCAGTCGCGGGTCTCGTCGCTCCGTTCATCGATGGGTACGTCTTCGGACGGCTCGATCACCACCGGCAGCGCATTCATATTCGTTTCGACCCGTCCGTCCGCATAACAGCTCGCCATGCCGTCATCCCATGGCTTGGGCTCGGAGCCATTGTCCTCGGGCATTTGCAGCATGATCTCGCCGCGATAATCGAGCACGAACGTGCCGGCCTTGTTGAGCGCCAGGCTCGACGTGAACTTGCCCGGTCCCCACAAGCAACCACCCAGCACCAGCGGCAGGGCCGCCGCGGCGACCAATTTCCCCCAGTTTCGCATCCCTGCCCCCTATCGCCTTTCTATTTGGGCCGCCCGCTATATCCCGCGGCCTTGCGTAGCGCGTCGCCGTCCATGACATAGCCGTCGCTGACGATCGTCACCACCCGACGCAATGCCCCAATATCCTGCGAGGCGTCGCCGTCGACCAGCACCATGTCGGCCTCCTTGCCGACGACGATCGACCCGGTGCGCTTGTCCGCGCCGACCACCTTTGCCGGGAGGATCGTGACGCTCTGCAGGGCCTCGGCAGGGGTGAAACCAGCCTGGCCGTAGATTTCGAGCTCGCGGATCAACTCGATGCCCATGCCGTCGGTGCCGGCGACAATCGGCACCCCGGCCTCGTGAAGGCGCCGCACCAGTTCGACCATCTTGGCATAGCTCTTGCGATAGTCATCGCGGGTATAGCCTTCGACCAGCGGATAGCCGCCTGACGTAAACACGGCCCGCTCCAGCACTGGCGAGATGATGCCCATATAGGGCGCATAGGCCGGGTGCGGCGTGCCGCCGTCCTGGGTCAGCAGGCCTTCGAAAATGACGATGGTTGGATCGACTACGATCTTGCGCCTGGCAAGATCGGCGATGAAGTCCTTCATCAGCGGTCCGTCCAGGTCGACGTCCTTGAAGAAGCGCGCCGGCCCTTCCATCCGCTGGCGGGTGTTGGCCTTGTCGATGACCTCCCTCGGCATGGATTCCATGACCACGAAATTGAGGTGGGTGAGTTCGTCATAGCCGACCGCGACCGCCTCGCTTGGCTTCATCGTCGCCGGAACATGCCCGTGAACGTGCAACCCAAGCTTATGCGCCTCGGCAGCAGCCGGCTTGATCCAGGCCGGGTTCATCGACGTATAGAATTTGACGCCCCACAGCCCCGCTTCCTTGGCCTTGCGGACGGAGGCGATCGCCTCCGCCTCGCTGCTGACCACTTCGGCGCCCTGCGCCGCCAGCGGATCCTTCTTGTCGATGATCACGGAAATGAACGGCTCGCCCATCAACAGCTCGCCCGATGCGCGCCTTTTGACCGCATCGACCGCCCGGTCGAAGGTCGTCCCGGGGCTGCGAAAGCTGGTCATGCCGTTGGCCATGTTGGACAGCACGTCCCAATCGTCGCCGATGTGCATGTGGCTGTCCCAGATGCCCGGGACCAGCGTCTTGCCGCGGCCGTCGATGACGTTGGTTCCGGAGGGCGCCTTGAGCGACCCAGCCGCACCGATCGCCGCGATTTTCCCGTCCTGCGCCAGCACTGCCTGATTGGCGACGAAAACGCCCTTGTCGGCGTCGAACAGCTGGACATTGTCGAACAACACCGGCGCCTTGGCAGCAGGTGTCAGAAATTGCGCGGCGACCTTCTTGACCTCGGCGGCGGTGGCCGCCTCCTGGGCATTGCGAAGCTGCTTGAGGGCGCCCTCATAACCTGCCGGAATCGTGGAAAGGTGGCCGATGTCGGCGAAGTAGCGCCTGTTCTCGTCGAGCCACACGGGGTAGGGCGTGGCGAGTACCCCGCGCACGTAGGCGAGCTGCACCTTCTTCGGCCCGGCCGGACCGTCGATTGTCTGGGTCGGACCCAAGGTCATGCTGGCCTTGCCGCTGGGCAACAGGTCGACGCTTGCCGGGGCCGAAGCAGCCAATCGTTCGATCAGCGGTGCGTTGGCGATCGAAACGCCGCCTGCCGGGATGTAATAGCCATTGGCCGGAGCGCTGCCCTTGTCGCTGGTGCTCGTCCAGTGGGCCTGACCGTTCTCGACCTTATATTCTTCGGCGGCATCGCCGGTCATCGTCACGCCGCGAACCGTCAACGCCTCGATCGACCCGTCCGCGGCCAATGTTGTCACCTGGTCCATCTCGGTGATCCAGCCGCGCAATTCCTGGGACCAGCGATAGGCAGTGCGGCCGTCCTCTGTCTGCCAGCGCCATTGGTCGCCATGCTTGCCAGCCTCGGACACGACGACATAGTGGACCGCGTCGGCCGGTGGCTTCATCAGCTGCTCTTTCGGAACCGGCGCAGCGGCAAGCGCAATGGGCGAAACGGCAAGGCTAAACGCAAGCAGCATGCGACGTGCGGACATTTTCGCGACTCCCCCTGGGTTGAGTGCGCAACCTGCGACGGTGCCGGCAGAACGGCAAGCCATGCTTCGACCAATTGCGGAAAGGTAGCGGGAGAGGCTGTCGGCTAGAGTCGCCCTACACAGCCGCTTGCCAGCCAAACGCATACTGGAGTAAAGATTTCCATGTATATGCATCTATAGTGATTGGAGGACGGTTGTGATTCTTGATCTCATTGGCTCGGTGGAACTCGGCTTTACAAGTGCAGTGCTGATCGGCGGAATGGCGCTCGCCCTCGGCTCGGGCCTGCGCCAGCGACTGGCCATTGCGGCGGCGCTGACGGCATGGCTCCTGGTCGTCGTGACGATCGCCGCGACCGGCGCGCTGCAAACGCTGCCGGATGCAACATATGCCGAACGCGTCGGCGCAGCCGGCAGGCTGGGCCTGATGATCGGGATTCCGCTTGCTGCAATCTTGGCTGCCGCCTTCGCAACCGGGCTGCGCGAACGCTTGATCGCAATGCCGATTTCGGTCCTGATCGGACTTAACAGCACAAGGATTCTCGGTGTCAGTTTCCTTGCACTTTATGCGGCAGAGCGACTGCCTGCGCCCTTCGCGCCCGTGGCCGGCTGGGGAGACATTGCCGTTGGGGTTGCGGCTATGCCGCTAGCACTGGCCGCCGCACGCCGGCCATTCGAGAATCGCGGATTGATCCGCGCCTGGAATATCTTCGGGTTGGCGGATCTGGTTGTCGCGGTAAGCCTCGGCGTCGGCACCAGCCTGCTATATTTCGCCCCCGCCAGCCTGGGTACCGGAACCATGACGCAGCTTCCCTGGCTCCTGATACCCGGCTTTGCGGTGCCGCTGCTGATGGCGTCGCACGTCGCCATTTTCTACAAGCTAAACGATCTGTCGGCATCGCGACCTGCCACTGCCTGACGGCGCGAAATGTGACGAAGCCGAGCGCGGCGGAGAAGATTGCGCCTGCCGGCCTGGGTAACAGGCTGGCGCGCGATCAACAGGTCGGCCGGCCGCTTAGTTCTTTGCGGAAGTCCGAGGGATTCTGTTGCCCGGCTCCCTCGGAGGCCGCTGGAATCCCCTTCTGTTGCCCGGTGGGGTCCGACCGCGCTTTTGTCCACTTAACCTAAGGGCGTTAGCCCCTCAGTTAGGCAGCAATCGCAAGAGCCTCGTTATCGTTGGCACTTGTGTGAATGAGCCGTCACGGTGGTCTCATACCGATCGGCAACCGGGCCTTTATTGCACTCGTCGATCCTGTTTCGCCCCCATCAGCAAGCCTCACGAAAGCGAGGGCTGGTGGTGGAGGCGCCGGGGTACTGCCCCCCGGGTCCGAAATGCCTATTCCACCCGATAATCTACCGACATAGCCGGTTGCCCGGCCTTCCCAAGATAAGTGAGCCTGTCTCTTCGCGCAAGGAATTGACAAATTCGGTGCCGTCACGGAACCGTCGGTGCGGTGGTTGCGTTTGAACCGGTCACATGAACCAGGGGACAACGCCACCAAAATGAAAAGGGGATACTTAATGAAGAAGCTTTCGTTCGCCATTGTCGGTGCCGCCGCTCTCGCTCTTGCCGCCTGCGGTGGCCAGGGTGACGATGCCGCCGGCGAAAATGCCCAGGAAAACCTTGAGGCGCAGGCCGAGAACCTCGAAGCCGCCGCCGACAATGCGACGGGCGCCGAAGCTGCGGCGCTGGAAAACCAGGCCGACGCGCTTGAAGAGCAGGGCGAGCAAGCCGAAGAGGCGATCGACGAAGCCGACGTCAACGCGGCGAACGTCAACGCCATGTAAGATATATCCGCTCCCGATCCCGGGAATGGAAATGGAAGGGTCGGCGCCGAATGGCCGCCGGCCCTTTTCCATTGCACGCAATCGCAATAGGGCATGCCCGTGACAAGCGAAGATGCCATTCCCGCCGCAACCCTGGTCGTGTGGCGCGACAGTGCCAACGGCCCGGACATTCTCGTGGTCGAGCGCTCCGCGAGAATGGCCTTCGCTGCCGGCGCCATCGTGTTCCCCGGTGGACGCATAGACGAGGCGGACCGGGCGCTGGCCGCGTCCTATGGCCGTCCAAATGAGGCAGCCAAGGTCACGGCCATCCGCGAAACGGTCGAGGAAACCGGCGTTGCGCCGGCAATTCCCGGCCTCGCCGGGAGCCCGGCGGGCCTCGAAATGCAGCGAGCGTTGCATGCGGGCGCGGATTTCACGCAATTGCTGTCGAACCATGGACTGGAGCTGGATTTCGAC
>DASTOV010000125.1:0-3941 GCA_035720125.1 Sphingomicrobium sp.
TCCGGATAGCGAGCACGCCACCCTCCTCTGGTCCTGGTCCACACGGTCGATTTAACGCGAAGGTGCTTAAGAATTCATTGGCGTAACGAGGTTAATTCGATGCTTGCCTCGAATGTTTCGCCCACCCGAGAAAATGGAGAATTTCCACGATTTCTTCGGTCCTCCCGTGGCTCCTCATCGCGGCATAGGCGTTGCGCAATTGCTTGAACTCGGTCCGCGTCGGCAGGGGTGCGCGCTCCGTCAGGACCGATGTCGCGCCCATCGCCCGGAGATCGCGCACCAGGGCATCAAGGCCCGGATAGCGGATCGTCACTCGATCCACGTCGACAACCGGCATTGAATATCCGGCCGTAGAGAGGAGCTGCGCCAGGGACGATGGATCGATGCGGGGATGCGTGCGGGCGACAATGCGGCCGGCTTTTCGGCCTGACTCGATCAAGGCCGACCGGAAGGCAGAAAGGCTGTTTCCGCCCGCCAGCGCTCCGATCAGGGGAGCATCGTCGACGAGCGCGCGTTGAAGCAGCCGAAGCGCCAACGGTAAATCGTTGACCGTGTCCAGGGTGCCGATTGCGACGCACAGATCGTAGCGAGCCTCGCCAAAATCATGGCGATCTTCTTCAACCTGTTGCCCATCGGCTTTGCCGGCAAACAGCGCCCCGGGATCGACCACGTCGACCTGCCCGGCAAGCTCGCGCAGCCGGCCGGGCCAATCGGGCGACGGGCAGCCAATCAAGAGCGCCCGATCAAATTGCTGCGGGATGTCGCGCAACCGGTCGACACAGTCGTCGAATGCACGGTCATAGAGGAACATCTCCGTCCCGATGCGCGCGGCACGATCGCGGCGGAGCGCGCGGAGGCGGCGGTCGAACAGCTCACGGGTCACGCGGGCGCTTGTGCGGCGGCTGCGGCCAAGCAACAAGGGGAAATGGCGCACCTTCTCGCTCGTTCCGTCCGATCCGTTGGCCGCGCGTTGCTCGAGTTTGCCTTGCCGGCTCGCTGCGCGGGGTGCGGCGAAGTGATCGATGACGTGGGCGCGTTTTGCCCGGCCTGCTGGGGGCGGATGGAGTGGCTGGGCAATGACGGCTGCCAGCGCTGCGGATTGCCGCTGGCCGGTACGGAGATCGACACCTGCGGCCGGTGCCTGGCCGATCCGCCGAAGCTGGACCGAATGCAGGCTGCAGTGGCCTATGACGAGATTCCCCGCTCGATCGCCCTGCGATTGAAATATGGCCGCAAGGTTGCCCTGGCGAGGACCATGGCGCGCCATATGCTGCCGTTGAAGGGGCAGTGGGAGAAAGAGACCGTGCTGGTCCCGGTGCCGCTGCATCGCTGGCGCTTATGGGGCCGAGGCTTCAACCAATCAGGGCTGGTCGCCCGTGAGCTTGGCAAGGCATGGCGCCTGGCCGACGATCATCAATTGCTTCGACGCGTAAGGCAGACCCGGCCGCTGAAGGGCCTCAATCACCAGCAGCGGCGCAAGGCCGTTTCAGGGGCCTTCAAGGTCTCTGACGTGAAGCGCGTCCAGGGACGCACCATCATCCTGGTCGATGATGTGCTGACCAGCGGCAGCACCGCCGAGGCCTGTGCGCGGGCATTGCGACGCGCCGGAGCAACGCGGGTCGAGCTGATATGCTGGGCAAGGGTGGTTCGCCCAGCGCAGCTGATGCGTTAATTCATAGGCGAATCATGCTCGGGAGTCCGGAGTGGCCAAGGTTGAGATTTACACGAAGATGATGTGCGGCTTTTGCCACCGCGCCAAACGGCTGCTCGAAATGAAGAAGGTGCGGTTCGAGGAGCATGCAGTGGATTTCGGTGGAGCCAGGAGGGCGGAGATGGTGGAGCGGGCAGGCGGGCGGATGACCGTCCCCCAGATCTTCATCAACGGGCATCACGTCGGCGGCTGTGACGACCTGATGGCGCTGGAAATGCAGGGCAAGCTGGACGAGCTGCTGGCGGCATGAGCGGGGTGCGCATCGCCCTTTACCAGGCGCAGAGCGGCATCGATCCCGCGGCCAATGCGGAACGGTTGGTGGCAGCGGTCCGGCAGGCGGCTGATGGCGGCGCGGCGATGCTGTTCACGCCGGAGATGTCGGGAATGCTGGACCGCGACCGGGAGCGGGCGCTGGCCAAGGCAAGGCACGAGGCGGACGACGAGGTCCTGGCCGCCGTTCGGGCAGCTGCTGCGGAATGCGGCATCTGGGTTCACCTTGGATCGCTGGCGCTGAAGGGCGAAGGCAACAAGCTGGTCAACCGCGGGTTCGTGATCGACGACCGTGGAGAGGTGCGGGCGCGATACGACAAGATCCACCTGTTCGACGTCGACCTGCCGACCGGCGAAAGCTGGCGCGAGTCCGCGATGTACGAAGCTGGTACCGAGGCCGTCGTCGTGCCCGACACTCCGCTCGGCAAGCTGGGCCTGACGATCTGCTATGACCTGAGGTTCCCGGAGCTGTTCCAGCGGCTGAGTGAGGCGGGAGCCGATGTCATCGTGGTGCCCGCCGCATTCACCGTGCCGACCGGCCAAGCCCACTGGCAGGTGCTGATGCGGGCGAGGGCGATCGAGGCCGAGCTGTTCATTGTCGCGGCGGCGCAGGCCGGGCACCATGAGGACGGCCGCGATACTTATGGCCACTCGCTGGTCGCCGACCCCTGGGGCGAAGTGATCCTGGAGATGGATGGCGAACCAGGCCTGGCCTTCGCCGAGATCGACCTTGCGCGGATCGCCGAGGTGAGGACCCGCATCCCCGTCCACAAGCACCGCCGCCCCATCCCGCCCGTGGCGAATTGATTAAGGCCATCAGCTTTCCTAAGGGGCGTCAGGACGGCTCCGTAGCTCAGCAGGATAGAGCAGCGGTTTCCTAAACCGAAGGTCGCAGGTTCGAGTCCTGCCGGGGCCACCATAAGTGATTAAAAAGAGAGGGAAAAATGCTCGCTCGGCTATTCGTGGACCATCCCAAGTCGCTGGGCATGAGCTGGGCCGAGCATGGCGCGGGCGCCGTCGTCATCGGCGCGCAGATGGTCGGCGCGGGCCTGGCCTGCATCGTCCACGCAGTCGTCCCGGCGCTGTTCACCGAGACCGCGGGCCGCACCGTCATCAGCCTTCACGACCATATGGTGAAGCGCAAGGCCGGGGCGGCGAACCCCAACGCCTGGCCCGATTATGAGATCTGACGGAGACGCTGCCGACGTGATCATCGTCGGCGGCGGCTATTCCGGCACGATGGTCGCCGCCGAGCTGGCGCGTCGCGGCGTACCAAGCATGCTCGTCGAAGGCAGCGGCCGCGAAGGGCGCGGCACCGCTTACTCGACCCGCGAGGATGCCCATTTGCTCAACGTTGCAGCGGGGCGGATGGGTGCCTGGGCCGACAAGCCGGGAGACTTCGCCGAGGCGGTAGCGGCGGAAGGCCATGGCCCGCATGATTTCGTCCCCCGCCGCCGCTACGGCGAGTATCTGGGCAGCATCTTGCGGCATGCCGTGGACAGCGGCATGGCGAAGGTCGCGCAAAGCGCCGCGCGGTCGGCCGAGGCGACCGAGGACGGCTGGAAAATCGGGCTGGCCGACGGATCGCGGATCGAGGGCCGGGCGCTGGTATTGGCACAGGGCAACCAGGCCCCGGCGGCGCTGCCCTTTGCGCGCAACATCCCCGACACGCTGTTCGTCAACGATCCATGGAGCAACGCAGGGCGCCAGGCCGTGGCGCATGCCGCTGCCGAGGGTGGCGACGTGCTGATGATCGGCACCGGCCTGACCATGGTCGACCTGGTACTGAGCCTGGACGAAGCGGCGCATCGCGGGCGGATCGTCGCGTTGTCGCGGCGAGGTCTGGCGCCGCGAGCGCACGCCGCAACCCATGAGGCGGCGACGATCGACTGGGCCGAAGTACCAAAAGGATCGGTCACCGGCCTGTTGCGCTGGCTGCGGAAGGCAACCGCGGTCCATG
>DASTOV010000126.1:0-5983 GCA_035720125.1 Sphingomicrobium sp.
GACCTGCAGGCACTGGTCAGCAAGGGCCAGACCTGGATGGTCGAAAAGGAACCGCGCAAGGACTGATCTTACTTCAACGGGAGGCATGGATGGCGAAGGCGAAAACGGCGGCGGCGCCGAAGGCGAAGAAGAAGACTGCCAAGGCTGGCAAGGCCGTGACGCATAAGGCCGCTCCCGCGGATGGGAAGAAAAAGAAGGGCGCCAAGAAGGCCAAGGGCAACGCCGCCGATGCCCTCTGGAAATTGGCGGAACATCCGCTGGTCGGCGAACTGCTTGCCATCGGCGCAACGGCGGCGGTCGCGGCGATCGCCGAAAGCTCGAAGGACAAGAAGCATCGCTCGTCCCGCGCCGTGAAGGATGCAGGCAAGGCCGCTGCCGCCGCCATCGGGGCACGGCTGATCAGCGAGTTCTCCGAAGCGAAGAAGGCTGCGAGGGCTAAGCCCGCAAAAGGGTGAGGCGGGCGCGGCCGACGTCGCGCTCTACGTCGACCTCCCAGCCATCAGGGGGCGTCACCGCATCGCCCCGGTGCGTCTCGACCGCCATCCATCCGCCGGGCGCCAGCCATCCGGCCATGGCCACGGCCGCCGCAACGGCCGTGCCCGATCCCGGCTCATAAGGCGGATCGGCAAAGATCAGCTCGAACGGATCGCCGGCTGGCAAGGTCGCGGCCGACATCGCGCGGACCGCTACCCGGTCTCCGGCATTCAGCGCCGCGACATTGGCTTCGATGGCCTTGGTCGCCGTCCTGTCCGTCTCGACGAATGTTGCATGGACCGCGCCGCGCGACAGAGCTTCCAGCCCCAATGCGCCGCTGCCTGCGTAAAGATCGGCCACCCGCAAGCCCTCGAAACTGCCCAACCTGCTGGCGAGCATCGAAAAAAGCGTTTCTCGCGTCCGGTCTGCAGTCGGTCGGGTGCGCTGGCCTGCGGGCGAGATCAGCTTTCGCCCGCGCCATTCGCCGGCGATAATGCGCACGTCTTAGCTCCTCCCTGCGCTGAAGGCGTGGGGAGGGGGACCGCTCGAAGAGCGGTGGAGGGGTTTGACACGGCGGTCGTAGACCACTCCACCACCGAGCGTCGCTCCGCGGTCCCCTTCCCCTCGAAATCGAGGGGAGGAGCTCATTTCTTCAATCCCTGTCGGAACCGGAACAATTCCTCCCGCTGCACTTCACCGACATCGCCGGGCGCAAGGCCTCCGACCGTGAAGGGGCCATAGCTGGTACGGATCAGCCGCGACACCTGCAGCCCCAGATGGGCCAGCACCCGGCGGACTTCGCGGTTCTTGCCCTCGGCCAGGGACAGTTCGATCCAGCAGTTGCGGCCGGTGCGACGTTCCAGGTTGGCGTCGATCGAGCCATAGCGGAACCCATCGATCGTCACGCCCTCGGCCAGCTCCTCCAGCTGCGCCTGCGTGACGTCGCCGAATGCGCGGGCGCGATAGCGGCGAACGACGCCGGTTGTCGGCAGCTCCAGTTGTCGCTTCAATTCGCCGTCGTTGGTAAGCAGCAGCAAACCTTCGGTCATAAAGTCGAGCCGCCCGACCGGCATCAGTCGCGGCAAGTTCGGTGGCAGCTTGTCGTAGATGGTCGGCCGGCCCTTGGGATCGCGCGCCGCGGTCAGGGTTCCGGCGGGCTTGTAGAAGCAGAACAGGCGGGCGGAGGTCGGCGGCTTCACCGGCTGGCCGTCGACGGTCACGCCGTTCAGATTTTCGATCAAGGTCGCCGGTGTCGTCAGCTTCTCCCCGTGCAGGGCCACGCGACCTTCCGCGATCATCCGCTCGACGTCGCGACGCGACGCGACGCCGGCCCGCGCCATCAGCTTGGCGATGCGTTGCGGCCCTTCTTCCCGGGCCGGCCCGGGTTTCGGACCGCGCGGCTTTTGCGGACCTCCGCAAGCGCGCTGCAGGCCGCGCGGCACTGGGGCACGCTTCGTTCGTTGCGAAGGAGGACTGTTTTTCATACGGATGCAGGATGCTGTTCGGGAAGCGAAAGCGGATCGTCAATAGAATCCTTATCGTCGAGGACGAGCCGCTGACCGCGTTCGACAATGAAATGCTGATTGCCGACGAAGGCTATGAAGTGGTTGCGACACTTGACCGTTTCTCCGACGCCCTCGAAACGCTGGATCGCGAGCAGATAGACCTCATTCTCTGCGACGTTCGGCTGACGGGGGAGCGAACGGGAATCGACCTTGCCGTCGAAGCAAAGTTGCGCCGGATTCCAGTGCTGTTCGTCACCGGGGCGCCGCCGGACAACGCCAGTGATCTGGTCATCGGTTGCCTGCTGAAGCCCTATCGCGACCGGACGTTGAAGGCCGCGCTCGACGCTGTCGATCGCTACCTGGCAGGCGAAAAGGCCCGCCCGCCCGCTGGGCTTACACTCTACCCCAAGGCCGCAATCTAAAGCGCCGCTGCGACCTTGCGGTGGAAGTCGGCGATGCCATGCTCCAGCTTGCCGAGGACGACTTCTTCGATTTGGCCCGATGCCAATCCCTTGTGACAAAGCGCGGCGGCGCCGAAATCCTCCGCGCCGAACGTGCCGCCATCCAGCAGGTCCCAGCTCCGCTGCCAGTGTGCCTCCGCCTCGTTGGTCGCCGGCTTCTCCGGGATCAGCATGAAATCCTCGATCAGCGTTCGGCCTACCCCCTGGGGCATGCCGACCAGCAGGTTGATGTAATCGGGACTGACGATGATCACGGAAGCCGGGAACAGCTGGTAGCTGTAGGTGACCGCCTTGCGCAGCTGGACCCAGTCGTCGCGGTCGATCTCCGCCAGATAAGCCTCGCGCCCGACCGCCGCCCGCTGGTGCGGCCCGATCGTATCGGCGGCCGTGATGCCGTCGGCGAAAAACGTCGCGATGGTCGCCGCATGCAGTCGCTGGACATGATAGCTTTCCAGGAAAGCGTCGACGAACAGCTTCCAGTTGGCGGCAACGTCATGCGTCCGGCGCTTGTAGAGGTAAAGTTCGCCGAGCCCGAAGGCGTCGAGGTCCGGCCCCAGCGCCTCGGCATCGGAAAAATCGGCACCGTCGTCCTTGGCCCACCAGATGAGCCCTCCCGCCTCGACGCAAGGGAACTCGCGAAGGCCATGCGTGCCCTTGTCGAAATCGGGGAAACAATCGCCTCGCGGCATGCCGGTCAGCTCGCCGTCCGGCTTATAAGCCCAGGCGTGATAGGGGCAGACGATCCGCTTGGCCGGGACCGGGTCCTGGCTGTCGATCAGGCGCGTTCCGCGATGGCGGCAGACATTGGCGAAGACATGGGCCTTGCCGTTGTCGTCGCGGGTCAGGATCAGCGGCATGCCATATCCGTCATGGGCAACCGCCTGGCGCGCTTCAGGTAGCAGCGCGGACGGCGCAAGAAGGTGCGGCACCTTGTCGAAAATCTTGCGCTGTTCGGCCTCGTACCGGTCCGGGTCGATGTAAACGCTGGCGCTCAGCGTCTCGATGCCGGGGCCGAGAGCGGCTTCGCCGCGGGCAAGGGCGTCGGCGAGTGCGCGTTGACCCGGCGTCGGTCGGCGCGGCTTACGGGGCATGTCCATGGACCGAGAGTCCTGCGCCTCCATGCCTTCGGTTGCAAGGGCGAACCGACGCGAATTTGGGCACGAACCGTCCCGTATTAGCGCTTCCCCTTGGGCAAGAGGCTGCTAGGCTTCGCAAAATTTCGAGCCGGGGGAGAATGGCGTGAGCGAAACGGCAACGGTCTCGAGCGACGGCCGGAAGGCAAGCTGGCGGGACGGCGTTAGGCCCTATCTGGAGAAGGCGCCGATCGCCGCGTTCTTCCTCGGTGTGTCGTCGGGATTTCCCTATGCGATGATCGGCGCGACGCTGACGACGCGCCTCGCACAGGACAATATCGAAAAGGCGACCGTCACCGCCTTTGCGCTCGCCTTTCTCGTCTACAATCTCAAATTCCTATGGGCGTGGATCGTCGACGGCGTGCGGCTCCCCTTGCTCGGCCGCCTGGGCCAGCGCGTCTCCTGGCTGATTTTTGCCGGCATGCTGGTGATGGCTGCGGTCGCGAACCTGGCGCTGCAGGACCCGGGGGCGAATATCTACCAGACCGCCATCGCCGCGATCCTCGTCGGCATCGCCGGCGCGACATTCGATATCGTCATCGACGGCTATCGGATCGAAATCCTCGAACCGCGGCAGCTCGGCGTCGGCTCGGGCATGTCGCAATATGGCTGGCGGATCGGCTCGGTCGCGGCAGGCGCGCTGGCGCTGGTGCTGGCGGCAAGGGTGGGCTGGGAAGTGGCATATCTTGCCTGCGCCATGTTCGCGATTCCGGCCATGCTGACCGGCCTTATCGTCGGCGAGCCAAAGCGCCACAGCGAACCGACCCAGAAGAAGGGACTGGCCGAGGCCTGGACGGCGATCGTCGGGCCGTTCAAGGAGTTTTTCCAGCGGCACGGCGCCTGGCTGGTGCTGCTGTTCATCCTGCTGCACAAGATTGGCGACACGCTGGCCAACCTCGTCCTTCGGCTGCTGCTCGACGATATGGGCTACACCAATGACGAAATCGCCATCTACGACGTTGGCGTCGGCTTCTGGGCCTATCTGATCGGCATTTTCGTGGGCGGCATCCTCTATGCGCGGATCGGCATGAAGCGATCCGTGCTGATCAGCCTCATTCTGATGGGCGTCTCGAATTTCAGCTTCGCCATCCTTGCGGCGGCAGGCCACAGCAACTTGGGGTTGGCTGGGGCGATCGGCTTCGAAAATTTCGCCAGCGGAGTCGGCGGCGTCGTCGTCGTCGCCTACTTCTCGGCGCTGTGCAATTTGCGCTTCACCGCCTCGCAATATGCGCTGATTTCGGCCGCGGCCAGCGTGGTGGGAAGGGTATTGACCGGCACCACGGCGGGGGCGCTGGTCGAAGCGTTCGGCTATGTCAATTTCTATCTGTTGACGACCGCCGCGGCCCTGCCGGGCATCATCCTGTTCTGGTTCATGATGCGCTCCGGCCTGGTCGACAGCTCGATCGGCACGGCTGGCGTCGTTGGCGAAGGGGATGCGCGTGCCAATGATGGTGTGCCGGCGCGATCAAATCCCAGCTAATCCGGCAACGGCCCATTAAGGGCCAGCAGCTCGCCGGCCATGTAAAGCGAGCCGAAGGCAAGTACCCGTGCAGGTTTGCGCAGCGCCGTCATGGCGTCGGCAAGGCTGGCCTTGGCGCGGGCCACGAGCCCCATGCTTTCGGCGAGATGTGCCAGCTCCTGCGGCGGACGGCACTCATGCCCTTCGATCGGCAGGGTCAGCACCTCCGCGGCAATGCCCTTGAAGGGGCGGAGATTTCCAGCCGCGTCCTTGCTGTCGAGGCATGCAAACAGCAACACTAGCGGCAGGCTGTCACGCCAATGTTTCCCGGCATAATCTGCAACCAGCCGGGCCGCGCTGGGATTGTGCCCGCCGTCGACCCACAGCTCGCTGCCCGTCGGCAGCATGTCGAACAGCGGCCCGCCATGCAGCTGCTGCAGCCGCGCCGGCCAATTTGCCCAGCCCATTGCGGCGCTCAGCGCCGCGGGCGGCACGGTAAGTTGCGACTGATGGCGGAGCATCGCCACGGCCAGGGCGCCGTTCAGCGCCTGATGCTTGCCCGGCAGGCGCGGCAAGGGAAGGTCCAGTTCGCCCTCTCGGTCCCGGTATCGCAGCTTGCCCTGCCGGACGAAGGCCTCCCAGTGCAGCCCGCGCGGCTCCCAGATCGCTCCTGCCGCGTTCGCGACTTTGCCGATCCGCTCGGCGACAGGCGGCGGGTATAACTGCGTCACCAGCGGGACGTGGCGCTTCGCAATCCCTGCCTTCTCGGCCGCCACATCGACCATTGTCTTGCCGAGGAATGCCTGATGGTCGAGGCCTAGGCTGGCGATACCGCAGACCAGCGGTCGTTCGACGACATTGGTCGCATCGAGCCGGCCGCCGAGGCCTACCTCCAGGATGCAGGCGTCGGCTTCGGTCTCCGCGAACGCCAGGAAGGCGGCGGCGGTATTG
>DASTOV010000127.1:0-7926 GCA_035720125.1 Sphingomicrobium sp.
CGAAGTGGAGCCGATCTTCCTGCCGGACCTCGCGCTTGCCGGATCGGCGCTCAACCTGTCGGCTGATCCCGCCGCGATCACAGATGTCGAAGGCGCGCTGAAGGCGATCAATGCCGCCTACAAGGTGCGGTTCGAGGGAACGCCGAACCCCCTGGAGACCGGCAGGAACAAGAAGGCCGCAAAGCTGCTTTCGAAGCTGAGGGCTGCCGCGCTGCGCGACGACGAGGGAAGCGCCGACGTCGAATTGGCCGGCAACACTGCTGCCAAGGTCGAGGTGAGCCGCATCGGCGCAAACAGGGACCTGCTGCTGTGGCGGTTTGCCGGCGAGCTGCCGGAAGACCCGATGGACGTCGCGGCCAAGCGGATTGCCGGGCAGACTGGCGGGCGGCTGGCGGCCGCCGGCGTGCTGGCGGTGCTGGTCGATGGCGACGGCCGGCTGGTTGCGGCCAATTCATTATTCTCCGACAGGGCGCTGGGCGGCGCCGTATCGGCGAAGCGCCCCCCGCGATTTGCCGAGCTGGTCGAGCCTGCCGGCGACAGCTCGGTCAGGTTGACGGCCGAGGGCCCCGACGCGCGGCCGATGCGGCTGGTCACCATTCCGGTCGACATCGGCGAATCCCAGGCTGCAGCAACCCTCCTGATGCTTGAAATCGACCAGGGGCCGAGCCTTGCCGGATCGACCAATGTCCAGGTCCTGCTCGAAATGCTGCCGATCGGCCTGGCACTGGTCGACCGCGACGGCCGGTTCCTGACCATGAACAAGGCGTTTCGCCAGGCCGGCGGAATCCGCGGGGAGGAGATGCCCTCCTATCCGGGCGACCTGGTCGTCAAGGAGGACAAGGCAGCCGTTGCCGACGCCGTCCGCCGGAATGCACGCGGCCCGTCGATGTCCGGCGACCTGGCCGTGCGCCTGGCGCACCAGCCCGCCGAACCGGTGGCGTTGACGGTCGCGGGCCTTCGGGGCCTTGGCGATGCGGCGGTACTGCTGTTGCTCAAGGACAATAGCGAGGAGGCCAAGCTCAAGCGGCAGATCGCGCAAGCGACCAAGATGCAGGCGGTCGGCCAGCTTGCCGGAGGCGTCGCCCACGACTTCAACAATATCCTGACGGCAATCATCGGTCATTGCGACCTGATGCTGATGCGGCACACGCCGGGCGATACGGATTATGACGATCTCCAGCAGATCAAGTCCAACTCCAACCGCGCCGCCGGCCTGACCCGGCAGCTGCTCGCCTTTTCCCGCCAGCAGACCCTTCGTCCGCAGCTGCTGCAATTGCCCGACGTCATCAGCGAAGTGTCGCACCTGCTGAAGCGGCTGCTCGGCGAGACCGTGCAGCTGGTGGTGAAGCATGGCCGCGACCTCGGCCCGGTCAGGGCCGATCCGGGGCAGCTGGAGCAGGTGATCGTCAACCTTGCCGTCAATGCCCGCGACGCCATGGCCTCGATGGGTGGCGGGACGCTCACCATCCAGACCTATTCGGTGAAGGCCGACCAGGTTGCCGACCTGGGCAGCGAGATCCTGCCCGTTGCCGATTATTCGGCGCTGTCGATTGCCGATACCGGGACCGGCATCCCGCCGTCGATCCTCAGCAAGGTGTTCGAACCCTTCTTCACCACCAAGGAGGTAGGCAAGGGCACGGGGCTCGGCCTTTCCACCGTGTATGGCATCGTCAAGCAGTCGGGCGGTTACATCTTTGCCGATTCAAAGGTCGGCGAGGGGACCCGCTTCACCATCTATCTTCCGGTCCACCGGGTGGAGGAAGAGAAGGAAAGCGGTCGCCGGTCGAAGAAGCAGGAGGGCGAGAATGAACTGTGGGGCACCGGCACCGTGCTGCTGGTCGAAGACGAGCCGATGGTCCGCACCGTTGCCGAACGCGCCCTTACTCGCCACGGCTACAAGGTATTGACCGCCAACAATGGCGAGGAAGCGCTGGAGATCATCGACCGGGGGGACGAGATTGCGCTCCTCATTTCCGACGTGGTCATGCCATTGATGGACGGCCCGACCATGGTGCGCGAGGCCCGCAAGACAAGGCCTGAGCTGCCGATCCTGTTCATGTCCGGCTATGCCGAGGAGCAGCTTCGCAAGTCGATCGACATCGCCAATGTTGCTTTCTTGCCAAAACCCTTTTCGGTTCAGGAACTTGCAGAGGCCGTGCGCAAGGCCCTGTCCGACAATTAGCCCTTTCCTCCGCCGAAACCGCTGCTATGCCCTTGGCCTATGCCGGGATCGCGTTCCATCCTGATCGTCGAAGACGAGCCGCTGATTGCGATGATGCTGGAGGATTTCCTCCTGTCCCTGGGACATGAAGTGAGCGGCAGCTGCGACAGTGTGAATGCCGCCCTTGAAGCCATAGGCGCGGTCGAGTTCGACCTGGCCATCCTGGACGTCAATTTGAAGGGCGAGAATGTCTGGCCGGTCGCCGCCGCGCTCCGGGAAAGGGGCACGCCGTTCGTCCTGGCAAGTGGCGGCCACGTCGACCCCCCGCCACCGGAGTTCCAGAACGCCCCAATGATCGAGAAACCCTATACGATCGATCGGGTCACGCCGATCATTGAAGCTGCCTTCGCCGATTAGGCCGCTCCGCGGTGCTGCCGGGCTGCTGATTGCGGCGCTTGGTGCATTTGCTGCATTGATGCTGATCATGAGCCTGTCCCAGACCCAGCTGCTGTTCCCGACCGACGCGGTCCCCGGTGCCGGGCCGTTGCCGCCCGGCGGAGAGCAGCTGGAGTTGGAAACGCCGGACGGCGACAAACTTCAGGGTGTCTACCTTCCTCCAGCGACAGGTGATGGGGAGGGCATGCTGGTCCTTGGCTTTGGCGGCAATGCGTGGAACGGCCAGCACGTCGCGAGCGAGCTTCGCCGGCTGTTTCCCGAAGTGCATGTCGTCGCATTCCATTACCGCGGCTATCGGCCGTCGTCCGGCACGCCGTCCGCCGAGGCGCTGATCGAGGATGCGCCGCGCGTTTACGACGCGGCGGTCGAGCGAGTACGGCCCAGGCGCGTGGTCGCCGTGGGCTTCAGCATCGGCAGCGGGGTCGCCGCCCATCTCGCCAGCGAACGCGACCTCGAGGGCTTAATCTTGGTAACGCCGTTCGATTCGCTGAAATCGGTGGCATCGGATCTCTATCCCTGGCTTCCGGTCGGGCCGTTCTTCCAGCACGAAATGGATGCCGCCGGTGCACTGCAGCACAATGGCGTGCCCGTCGCGATCATTGCCGCCGACCGCGACGAGATCATCTCGGCCAAGCGAACACAAGCCCTTCGCGAAGTGGTTCCAAACATGGTTTTCGATCGGACGGTTGCCGGGGCGGGGCATAATGATATCTACGGGCGCACGGAGTTCGAGAAGGGGATGCGCGAAGCCCTTTCCGCGATTGTTGCATCCAGGAAATGACCGAAGATGTTCTCTACTTGTTCTCATCGAACAAATAGGATACGAAATGGCCTTCGAAGGGGGATGGAGCCTCCGGATTGACGAAGGAAACAAGGCCATGGCAGCGCAGCTCAAAGTCGTCGGCTTAAGTGGGGAAACTGTGAACACGGACCGTCAAAAGGCATTGGAAGCGGCGCTCGCCCAGATCGACCGTGCGTTCGGCAAGGGCTCGGCGATGAAGCTGGGCAGTCGCGAGAAGATCGAGATCGAAACCATTTCGACGGGCTCGCTCGGTCTCGACATCGCGCTTGGGGTCGGCGGACTGCCGCGTGGCCGGATCATCGAAATCTACGGGCCGGAAAGCTCGGGCAAGACCACGCTTGCATTGCACGCCATTGCCGAGGCCCAACGCATCGGCGGGACCGCGGCGTTCGTCGATGCCGAGCATGCGCTCGATCCGGTCTATGCCAAGAAGCTGGGCGTCGACATCGACGAACTGATCGTGTCGCAGCCGGATACCGGCGAGCAGGCGCTGGAGATCGTCGACACGCTGGTCCGTTCGAACGCGATCGACGTGCTGGTGATCGATTCGGTTGCCGCGCTGGTGCCGCGGGCCGAGATCGAGGGCGAGATGGGCGACAGCCATGTCGGCCTGCAGGCACGCCTGATGAGTCAGGCACTCCGGAAGCTGACCGGTTCGATCAGCCGGTCGCAGTGCACGGTCATCTTCATCAACCAGGTGCGGATGAAGATCGGCGTCATGTATGGCAATCCGGAAACCACGACCGGCGGCAACGCGCTGAAATTCTATGCCTCGGTCCGGCTCGACATCCGCCGTACCGGCCAGATCAAGGATCGCGACGATATCGTCGGCAATGCAACCCGGGTGAAGGTGGTGAAGAACAAGGTTGCACCGCCGTTCAAGCAGGTCGAATTCGACATCATGTATGGCGAAGGCGTCAGCAAGGTAGGCGAGATCCTCGACCTTGGCGTCAAGGCCGGACTGGTCGAGAAGTCGGGCGCCTGGTTCAGCTATGACAGCCAGCGGATCGGCCAGGGACGGGAGAACGCCAAGCAGTTCCTGAAGGACAATCCGGATATCGCGCAGCGGATCGAAAATGCGATCCGGGGCAAGACCGAGGAAGTCGGCGAGGCGCTGATGGTGGGAGCCGGGCCCGAAGACGATGTCGAGCCTTAAAGGCAGTTGACGCCGATCGGCGAGCAGGGTCAGGTGCGTGCGCCATGACCCTTCTCGTCCATCATCTCAACAACAGCAGGTCCCAGCGCGTCCTATGGTTGCTGGAAGAGCTGGGCCTTCCCTACGAGGTCAAGCCTTACCAGCGCGACCCGAGGACCATGCTGGCACCGCCAGAACTGAAGCGCGTCCATCCGCTGGGGAAATCGCCGGTGATCGAGGATGATGGCTTCACCGTCGCCGAGACGGGAGCGATCGTCGAATATCTGGTGGAAAAGGCCAATGGCCGGCTGGGGCCATCGGACGACCGGCAATCGGCCAACCGCTACCGCTTTTTCCTGCATTATGCCGAAGGGTCGATCATGCCCTGGCTGCTGGTGATGCTGGTCATCGGGAGGATGGGCATTCTCGGGCGACCGGCGCGGCCACGAGTCCAGGCGATGCTCGACCAGCACCTCGATTTCCTCGAGACCGAGCTGTCGCAACGACAATGGTTCAGTGGCGATGAGTTTACGGCGGCGGATGTCATGATGAGCTTTCCGATCGAAACGGCCCGGAGCCGCGCCGGACTCGACGAATCCCGCCCGAACCTGCTTGCCTGGCTGGCGCGGATTCACGCCCGGCCGGCCTATCAGGCGGCGCTGGCCAAGGGCGGGGCCTATGCTTACGCCTAGCCAAGATCTTCCGGGATAGAGGGCGGTTCCTCGCGGCGCTCCATCGCGGCGAACAATTGCCCGCGCTCGGTCCACAGCACCAACGCAAGCCCGCCCAGGCCGCACAGCGCCATGCCGACCAGGAAGGGCAATTGGGAGCCGTTGAACGCCTGGCCGATCAGGAGCCCGAGGGTCGCGCCGCCAATGGTTCCGGTCACGCCCTGGAAGGATGAGGCCGTCCCTGCGATCGGGGCCATGTTGGTCATCGCCAGCGTCCCGAAATTGGAGGTGGTAAAGGCAAAGGCCATGAAGCTGAGTGCCATCAGCAGGACGAACAGCCACAAGGGTTCCCGCACCAGCATGGCGAGAACCGCGTGCAGCGACGTGATGGCGACATAGGCGATGAGGCCACCGTGGCCGGTGCGCCTGAGGCCGAACCGGCCGACAACCCGCGAGTTACCCCAACTGGCGACCGCCATTGGTGCCGCGACTGTCGCGAAGATCAGCCCAATCCACGGGCCAGCCGCGAATACATCGAACACGATCTGCTGGATCGAAGCGATATAGGCGGTGAGGCCGCCGAAGACGGCGGTCAGCGACAGGGTGTAGCCGATGGACAGCCGGTCGGTCGCAGCCAGCTTTGCCCCGCGAAATATCTCGCCGGCGTTCAGCCCCCGGCGAAATTCAGGATGCAAGGTTTCGGGCAGCCTGACGAAGCTCCACAGCCATATGGCAACCCCATAGCCGGCCAGCACCAGGAAGATGGCTCGCCAGTCCGCAAGCAGCAGGATGGCCTGGCCGATATTGGGCGCCAGCATCGGCACCAGCATGAAGACCATGAATACAAGGCTCATGACGCGCGCCATTTCCTCGCCTTCGAACAAGTCGCGGACCATGGCGGTAACGAGCACGCGCGTGACTGCCGCCGACACGCCCATGGCAATGCGACCGGCGATCAGCAGCTCGAAGCTTCCTGCGATCGCGCACAGCAGGCCAAAGCCGGCATATAGCGCGACGCCCGTGGCAAGGATCGGCTTGCGCCCGAACCGGTCGGCCAGCGGCCCCCAGAACAGCTGCCCGATGCCGAAGCCGAAGAAATAGGCAACGACGACCAGTTGCCGGACATTTTCCGCACCGACGCCGAGCTCGCTGCCGATGGCGGGCAGGGCGGGAATCATTGCATCGATGGCGAAGGCATTGAGCGCCATCAGTCCCGCGAGCAGGACGACCGTTTCCCTGGGCCCGGAGCGGCGCGCTCCTTGCGCGGGTTGGTCCAATTGGAAAGGCATGCGCGTAGCTGGCCTATTGCGTTCAGCCATGCAACAGATGTCGGCGACTTGGATGCCAACCAGGGGAACTTATGCACCTTCATCGCCGCCAGCTGCTCCTTGCCAGTGGAGTCATGGCTGCCGTTCCGCTGACCGGGATGGCTCGGGCCGCAATCCAGGACGTGAAGGCCGCCATGCCTTCCATTCCCATTCCGCCGCCGATCGGCCGCGACGAACGACTCCAGCGGCTCGCCACGGCCCGCGCGCTGATGCAGGCGAACGGCATTGGCGCGATCATCGTCGAATCCGGCGCGACGCTCGATTATTTCACGGGGGTCCAGTGGAGCCGGTCCGAGCGGCTGACCGGCACCGTCATTCCGGTTACCGGCGACCCGATCATCGTCACGCCCTTCTTCGAGAAGCCGTCGATCGACGAGATGCTCGGCATTCCGGCCGAAGTCCGGACCTGGAACGAACATGACGAACCGTTGAAACTGGTTGCCGATTTCCTGCACGAACGCGGCGTGGCGACAGCGCGGATCGGCATGGAGGAGACCAACCGCTTCTTCATCCTCGACAAGCTCAACCAGCAGCTGCCCGGCGCGAAGGTGGTCAGCGCCAATCCGGTGGTGAGGGGCTGCCGGATGATCAAGTCAGCCGCGGAGATTGCGCTGATGCAGGCTGCATCGGACATCACGGTCGCAGCATTGCGCGATGCCGTCCCGAAAGTCGCGGCAGGCATGACTCCGCGCGACATCGGCGCGATTATCGCGGCCGCGATGGCCGCGCATGGCGGCCGGCCGGAATTCCAGCTGGTCCTGACCGGCGAGGGCACTGCCTACCCTCACGGCACGCGCCGGCCGCAGACGGTCGAGAAAGGCATCAACATGCTGTTCGATTGCGGCTGTTCGGTCCACGGATACCAGTCGGACATTTCGCGCAGCTATGTGTGGGGCGCCGATCCGACCGAGGAGCAGCGCAAGGTCTGGACCCAGATGCGGCGCGGCCAGGATATCGCCTTCGCCGCCGCCAGGCTCGGAGCGCCTGCCGGAAGCGTGGATGACGCCGTTCGCTCGGCCTATGAAAGCTGGGGCTATGGGCCGGGCTACAAGTTGCCCGGTACTTCGCACCGCACCGGGCACGGCATTGGCATGGAGGGTCATGAGCCGATCAACCTGGTCCATGGCGAGACGACGCCGTTGGCCGCAGGCATGTGCTTTTCAAACGAACCGGGCATTTACATCCCCGGCAAGTTCGGCGTCCGGCTGGAGGATTGCTTTCACATGACCGCGGCCGGGCCGAACTATTTCAGCACGCCGCCCCGATCGATCGACGAACCGTTCAGCTAGTGCGCGTGCTTGACGTGCGTGCCGCTGCCCGCAATGGCCGGGCGGAAGAAAGAATGAAGGGATCCGAATGACGACCGACCCAGC